>JABXIP010000495.1 GCA_013373005.1 Cytophagia bacterium
CACAGAGGTGGTAGCCCAATGAGAGATAAGTATTACCATACTTTCGGTTATCAAAACCTTAGAGACTATGCTTTGGCCGATGATAAGCGTTCTTTGGAGCAATTAGCTGAAAGACATGACTGGATCGATCTTGATCATATCGGTATTTTCGGTCACTCTGGAGGTGGTTTTATGTCTACTGCTGCCCTTTTGACTTATCCTGATTTCTATACTGCTGCAGCTTCTTCTGCCGGTAACCATGACAATAACATCTACAACAAATGGTGGAGTGAAACCCACAATGGTGTGAAAATGGTGGAGAAAAAGAAAAAGGATAAAGACGGTAATGAAACGGTAGACATTACCTGGAACGCCAAAATCAAAACTAACCCAGACTTAGCCAGAAACCTTAAAGGTCACTTGCTATTAACTCATGGTACACGAGATAACAACGTGCACCCGGGTAACTCTATCAGAGTGGCCAATGAGTTAATGAAAGCCGGTAAGCGTTTTGACTATATGCCTATTCCGGGTTCTAGACACGGTTACGGCCAGTTCAGAGATTACTACGAGCAAATGATGTGGTACTTCTTCGCAGAGCACCTGCTTGGAGACTATCGCACTAACGTGGATATCGATCTACCAGACGATAAGTAAGAAAAAATAAAAAGGCCTTGAGGAATCTCAAGGCCTTTTTTATGAATCATGAATATCTTACTTACAATACTTAGCTAAAGCATCTGCAGCATCAGCAGCACCTAAGGCTTTTGCTCGGTTAAAATCGTTACAAGCACTTCTGCTTTGATTCATAGCCACTTTAAGTGCTCCTCTATACAAGAACGCATCAGCACTCTTATTATCGAAATTAATGGCTTGGTCGTAGTTCTTTTTAGCCTCTTCAAACTCCCCTTGCTGGTGGTATGACCTTCCTTTTAGCAAATAGGCAGTAGAAACTCGGCCATCAACCTCAATCACCTTATCGAAGTAATAAATGGCCTTGGTAAAGTCCTTTTGATTATACCAATATTTACCCATGCTTAGGTTGGCATTCAGATTGTCGGCATCTATGCTTAATACTCTTTCAAAGTCAGCCCTTGCCTTATTAAGATCACCCAGCTCTTCATGAGCTCTCCCTCTGTTATAAAGAGACTTTACATCTTTCGGTTTAGTGGCCAGGTACTCATCATAGGCTGTAATAGCCTCTTTGTACTTTCCTTCTTTAAATAGTAAATCTGCCTCTCGTGTAACACTATCGCTACACGCAGAAACTACTATGATTGTTAAAACGATCAGTAATTGACCTATTCTTTTCATTATTTCTTCTTCTCCTCAAATGAGCTGCAAAGGTAGGTTTTTAACTTTCCTAATAAAAGAAAAAGGGGCACAAGGCCCCTTTCCTTGGGTAGGGTGAAAGTTCTACCCTTGAGCGGGCACGAAGCCCGTTACCCAATGTCAAAAACTCAAACAACTGTTTAATATGTTTCAAACTTTAGGCCAAAAAAATAAGTCACTGTTTTACAGTGACTTATCAATATTATCTAGTTCGTAAATACTCCCAAAACGGGAAGGATTCATTCAATCTTAGACCGCTACATCGTTCTCACGAAGTGCATCATTCAATGAAGTCTTTTTATCAGTACTTTCTTTTCTCTTACCAATGATCAAAGCTGTTGGCACCTGAAACTCTCCAGCAGGGAATTTCTTAGTATATGAACCCGGAATCACAACTGATCTTTCAGGAACATAACCTTTGTATTCAATTGGCTCAGAACCTGTTACATCAATAATTTTAGTACTTCCGGTTAGCGTTACATTTGCTCCTAACACAGCTTCCTTACCTACTCTCACACCTTCTACCACTATACATCTTGAGCCAATGAAAGCATTGTCCTCGATAATTACCGGTGCAGCCTGAAGAGGTTCTAACACTCCTCCAATACCAACACCACCACTGAGGTGTACATTCTTGCCAATTTGAGCACAACTACCTACTGTAGCCCAGGTATCAACCATAGTACCTTCATCTACATAAGCTCCTATGTTTACGTATGAAGGCATCATAATTACTCCCTTTGAGATATATGCACCGTAGCGTGCCACAGCGTGAGGAACTACTCTAATGCCCTTTTGAGCATAACCGGTTTTAAGCTTCATTTTATCATGAAACTCAAACGGTCCCACCTCAATGGTTTGCATTTTCTGAATTGGGAAATAAAGGATCACCGCTTTCTTTATCCATTCATTCACTACCCAACCTTCAGGCGTTGGGGTTGCCACCCTCCTGTCTCCATGGTCCAAATCTTCGATGATGGTTTTTATTGCCAACACCACCTCTTTGTCTGACAACAAAGAACGATCGTCCCATGCCTTTTCAATAATGTCCTTTAGTTCCATTTATAATGCAGATTAATTAACTTTAATACTATAGATGAAAAAGACCAAAGTAGTCGTTGCCTCGCTGCTTAAGCCAATAGATGACACTCGGATGTACGAGAAATTCGGCCTTTCAATGGCTGAAACAAATAAATATGATATTAATATCATAGGCTTTGATTCAAAAAATGTCAGATCACCTGAAGGCATCACTTTTCATCCCGTAGAACCCTTCGGTAGAATGAGTTTTGCCAGACTTATTCAACCCTGGAGAACCTTCAGAAAATACATTAAACTAAAACCTGAAGTAATCATAGCTAATACTCATGAATTACTGATACTTACATCTCTATACAAAATATTATTTGGCAGTAAATTCATCTATGATATCCGGGAAAACTATGCTAAAAACATCAAGGAAACCAATGTGTTTCCAATACTTCTAAGGCCTATTCTGGCAGCCTGGGTAAGACTGAAAGAATGGCTCTCGAAGCCATTTATTAACCATTATATTTTGTCTGAAAGAGTCTATGAAAGCCAACTTCCCTTTCTGTCTAACCGCAGAACCATTATAGAGAATAAATATGCTCCACAGCCCGAAGAATCTACCGCATATCGCGATCCTGACCCCACTCACATTGATCTACTATACACAGGAACTATATCCGATTCCAATGGTATTTTCGATGCTATAGACATTACTAAATCACTGCATCTCTGCGATCCAAAAGTAAGGCTGAGAATAGTTGGCTATTGTGCCTTGAAGAGAGATTTGGTAAGGCTACAAAAAGAGATTGAAACTCATGATTTTATAGAGTTGAATGGTGGAGACCACCTGGTGCCTCACTCTGAAATTGTTGAAGCCATTCAAAAAGCAGATTTCGGTTTCGTGCTAAAGAAGCCAAACAACGGCACCAATGACGAAAAAATACTCACTCGCCTTTTTGAATACACTGCCAACGAGCTCCCTATTCTACTACTCAATAACCCCACGTGGGTAGAATTCTGCGCCCATTTCAATGCTGCCATAGAAGTAGACCCTCAGGACTTTGATGCCAAAACATTGCTTCAAAGAATGAAGAACACTGAATTTTATACCCAAGGAGATACCTCTAGCAGTCTATGGGATGGCGAAAAAGCGAGGTTCCTCGATATACTTGAGAAAGTAACTTCATAAAAAAGTGACTCCTTTTTAGAGAGTCACTTTGTTCTTTCAATGTGGCAGTCATTCTAAACCCTTACATGGCCTTGGCCATACACATAGTATTTATTAGTCACCAACTGTTCCAAGCCGAGCGGACCTCTGTGATGCAGCTTATCTGTAGAAATTGCCAGTTCGGCTCCTACTCCCATTTGTCCTCCATCTGTAAAACGGGTTGAAGCATTGTGATATACTGCTCCGCTATCAACCTGCTCCATAAAGGTCTCAGCCTTTTTCATATCTGTTGTCATAATGGCTGAAGAGTGGCCACCGGAATATTTGTTAATCTTCTCGATGGCCTCCATTTCGTCACCCACAAGCGCTACGCATGCTTTGAGCGCCAAAAACTCTTCATACCAAGTATCTTCATTTTCTATTTCAGCCTCTCCGTTCAGTACTTCTTTTACTTGCTTATCTACCAGTAACTCTACCTCAAACTCGTGCAAGGCCTTCTGAAGGTGAAGCAGCTTTTGATCTAAATCCGGCAATCGCTTATCTAGCAAAATCTTATCTAATGCATTGCAAGCCGATATTTTGTCGGTCTTTGCATTCAAAATCACCTTAATGGTTTGCTCCCAATCAGCCGTGTGGTCTACATAGATAAAGTTGTTTCCTCTACCCGAAACCAGTACCGGGCAAGTTGCATTCTCCTTCACAAACTGAATCAATCTTTCTCCTCCTCTTGGCACAATCAAATCGATTTGCTCTGTTGGATTCTTAAGAAACTCTTGCGTTTCGGCTCTTTGAAGCTTCAAAAGCTTCACATAGTCTGGTGTAAGACCATTTGCCTTCAATGCCTCATGCCAAACGTCTACCAAAACTTCATTGGAATGAATCGCTTCCTTTCCTCCTTTAAGCAGAATTCTATTGTTCGCCTTAAAAGCTAGAACAGCAGCCTCTACCGTAACATCAGGTCGAGATTCATAAATAATCATAATGGTACCGAAAGGAGCCGTTTTGTTGATGATTCTCAAGCCGTCTTCTCGATCGATCTCAGAGATTACCTTTCCAACAGGGTCTTCTTTATCTCTTATTTCCTGCACTGCCTGAATCATTCCATCAACCTTCTTGTCATTCACAACCAGGCGATCGTACATGGCTCTGTCGTCTTTGTTAAAGGCGTCCAGATCTTGCTTATTGGCTGTTATTATTTCGTCCCTCCTCTTATCGAGAAGTTCAATGACTGTGTCTAATACTTTGTTTTTTATATCTGTCGTCAATAATTCCATTTCTAGTGTTTTATGATGTAAACTTTGTACCTACTGTTTTCCCTTCCACAATATCCATGATCACGCCATCGCATTTACCGTTGGCTATGTAGGTAGTAATATTCTTTGCCGCAGTTCCCTGGGCAATCTTCAATTTAGATTTCATGCCTCCACGGCCTTCTCCTTCTCCCTTTCCACTCTCCTGAATGTAGTGGTCCAAATTGTCTTCAACAGAAACCTCCCTGATGATATGAGTATGATCATCATCCGGGTGTCCGTTATACAAGCCATCCGTATCGGTGAGCATAATGAGCATATCGGCATCAATCAGCTCAGCAATCAAGCTAGCCAGCTCATCATTATCCGTAAACATGCTGTGAGAAACTGAAGTGGCATCATCTTCATTGGCAATAGGAATTACCCCTTCAGACAATAGTCCCTCATAACAGTTGATCATGTTTTCTCTCCACACTCCCGGATTGAAATCACGCTTCGTTGCTAATACCTGCGCACATTTCATTCCATAGTCATGAAAAATTTCATAATAGGTTCTCATCATTCTTGGTTGCCCAACCGATGAAAAAACCTGTCTTCTGATGGCCTTATCTTTAATATCACTACTCCCCAATACCTCTTTACCGGCAATGGCTGAGCCAGATGAAATGAGTACCGTTAGAATATCCTGCTCATAGAGCTCGGCAATTTGCCTAACGATCTCATGAATAATTGGCCTTACAATTCGGTTATCTTTGTTTGTGAGCACATTGGTACCCACCTTAATCACAACTCTTTTCTTATCTGTCTTTTCCAAAACTTACTTTTCGAGTACTTCTTCTGTTTCTTCTGGTTTACCCAATTCTACTGCTCTATTGAATGCTGCATAGGCCGCATCGTGGATCAACTCCTTCACATTATTATCGTCTAGTGAATCTAAAGCTGCCTGTGTTGTTCCGCCTTTGGAGGCCACACGCTTCATCCAGCCATCTGGCGACAGTTTGTTCTTATTGAATAGCTCAATGGCTCCCTCGAAGGTGGTGCTCACCAATACTTTTGAATCATTATCTGAAAAGCCCATGCTTTTAGCGGCTTCCATCATAGATTCCATGAAATAGAAAACATAAGCTGGCCCACTTCCGGAAATACCGGTTGAAGCATCGATAAACATTTGTGAATCTACTCTAACCGACTTACCTGTTGAATTGAGTAGGTCTTCTACCATCCATAGCTCAATTCTTGAGATTTCAGGAGCAGCGAGGTAAGAGGTCATTCCCTTACCCACCTGAGCTGGGAGGTTTGGCATGGCTCTAACTACCTTCTTA
>JABXIP010000482.1 GCA_013373005.1 Cytophagia bacterium
CAATTTTGAGAATTTCATACTTAGGCTGAAAGATAGAATCCCATTGAAAGTGGTCATAGAAATCAGCCTTGGAAAAGGTGCTGGAGTATACTATTTCCTTCATTCTGATGCTATCATTGAACTTTGATACAATCGCTTGATAATCGAAATCGTTCAGTGCCTTAATATATTCCTGAACCAATTGAACCTTGTTTACTTCCTCCTTTTTTGGTTCGCATGAACAAAGAAGGATTGCCAGAAAGGGAGCAAAAAATAGAAGCTTTTTCATACTGGAAAACTGGCCAAAAAATGCTGGAAAAGCAACTTTGAAATTTTCATGAAATCACGGCTGCCTATGGCAGTACTTGGTTCAACAGGGCCACTGTAAATATGCTCAGTAGAAACCAGCCAATAAATCCTTGCAGAATACAAATGTAGCGTCCTGCACCAGTGGTAGGAATGGAACCAAAACCAAGTGTGACAAAAGCATTTAGACTCAAGGCGAAAGCATTGACCCAACTAATGGCCAGACCGTACATTAATGCTAAGAATGGCTTAAAGTATCCATGTGAGTTGTCCTCAATCAAAATTCTGAATTGTCTAATCAGTTTAGACTTGGAAATGGGATCCCATTCCGAAGGGAAAAACAAGTACAGAATTGAAAAGAATAGAATAATGTAGAACGACATAACAATAGCCTTGGCGGGGCTTGTGCCGCTTTCAGTGTAAATCTTTAAAAGCACACCAATTTGATACCTTACCCAGAGCTTGAAGCTTCTTTCTTTTTGAAAATCGCGATAATCTCTTGCAATCATAATGTCTTTCAATTTCAGATAGCAGGCATTAGCAGAATTCAAATCACCTCTAAGTCTGTAATTATCAAACATCTTTTTATAGGTAAAAATCAGCTTGTCGTATGCTTCTCTGTCGTCCAATTCATTGGCCTCACCGGTTATCAATATTTTATTTTTGACAACCTCCCAGGGTCTGGCATTATCCTGATTGCCAAAACCTTCCATGAATTGATCAAAAGGCAGATATAAGTCCGGGTCAGTAATGCTTGCATCCGAAATATCTACTGCCCTTTTGAAAACATTTCCCGTCAATGTTAAACGTGAGATATCCGACTGATCGAAGGTGAATTCATCTTCAACGATATTGTCTTGTAAATAAACTTGGCGAGCATTGACTAGGAATGGGATTACAGAAGGGTATTCTTTGGTAGCTCTTAGCGTATTGCCCCTGAAGCTAATTTGTTGAATTGGTTTTTCTAGTGTCCCAATAGCAAAGCCGGTGGCATATTCACCGACATCAAAAAACCTCCTGTTTAATATAATCTCGGACCTTCTCATTGCCAGAACTTCTACATTTACGAATCCAAAGGCATCCGTGTGCTCTGCTTTCAATTCAGCCATCCGAAAGTAGTTGTAGCCATTGGCTATAAAATCAATAGAGTTGGTTTGAATACGATTAAGCTGGACAATGTCTTGAGAGTTTAGGTTCTCTTCATTCCTTGCGCGTTGCGAATCATCACTCCGAATTCTCAGTTGATCGAGTTTTAAATTCTGAAGATGAATATCCCCGTAGCAATTGTAGATGAAGAGCTTTCTATCTGAAAAGTCAACAAGCGAATCTGAGGTTAATTGCAGATTGAGGTGAGCATTCTCCTCAAGCATTTTCCTCATTTGGAAATCACCCAAATCAAAGTCTAGCCAATCACCGTATTCATTTTCAATTCGTTTATCGATTACTACTACCACTTTTCTTTCTGATAAGGCACGGAGTAAGTCTTTCATTTGTATCACCTCACCACTTAGGAAGTTATTTTCTCTGTCTATTATTTTCTGAAACTGGCTGCTACCTCTAATGCTCGATAAATCAGGGTCGGCTAATGCCTGAGGTATTGAACCAAAGCCATAGAGGAAGGCGGAGTCCAAATAACTCAATGCCATCTCAGAATTATTAGCTAAGGCAAAAGAGCAAGCTGCATTGTAATAGTCTGACGATTCCGCACCTTCTGTCTGTGTGGTTTCTACGTAGAAGCTAGCGGCAGTTGCAAAGTCGCGGCTACTATAAGCGCGGTTACCGAGCAATCTTAAGGAATCAGAATTCTGAGCAGAGAGGGTGGTAGTACTTACCAGCAATAGGGCAAGCGACATTAGTAGTGATTTCATCAGTTTTCGGTTGAAGCGTAACTAACTGAAAAATAGTAAAATATGATGAAAATCGACTAGCTCTGAATCGGATGATATGCTGAGTGTAGTTTCAAACTACACTTAGGTATAATAAAAGATCAAAACCACCTCTGTCCATCTCTTTTTGGAACAGGGTCATAACCATGGCCTCCCCAGGGATGGCAGCGGCTAAAGCGCCTGATACCTAACCAGGTTCCACGCAGTGGTCCCCATTCTTTTATGGCCTGAACGGTGTAAGAGGAGCAAGTAGGAGAGTAGCGACAATTCGCTCCCAACATGGGTGAGATACCGTACTGGTAAACCTTGATGGGGAAGGTGAATATGGCGATGAGAACTCGTTTCACTGCGGAAGATAGCTGGTCATTGGTCATTTGTCAATAGTCATTTGTCTCTAATGACCAATGGCCACTGACTAGTGACTATTTCTCAAAGTCTTTATAAAGCATGCTGGCCTGAATACCGTTGTTGTTCTGGTATTTGCCGCCTTTGTAGGTATCGAAATCACCTTCGATGGTGTGGTAGAAAATTTGACAGATATCAACGCCTGAGTAGATTCGGATAGGCTGCACACAGAAGATCTCCAAAGTCCAGAAACCGTTGAAGCCTACATCACCAAAACCAGCCGTTACGTGGATGAAAAGACCCAAACGGCCAATTGAACTACGGCCTTCCAGCATCGGCACAAACTTGGAAGTCTCTGTTTTCTCAATGGTTCTACCCAAGTATAGTTTACCTGTTTCGAGCAAGAGACCTTCTTCAGGAATAATCAGCTTTTCTACCGGGTTTGGAGTTTTCATATCCAATACCGGATTGGTGTAAACCATCAGCTCATTGTGTAGCTTAAGGTTGTAGCTGTTTGGGTTCAATTGCGACTCGTTGAAAGGCTCAATATTGATGCCTTTGCCCATTTCGCGCTTAATTTCTCTTCCTGAAAGAATCATAAATCTTATTCAATTTCCTTTTACCGTCATGCCATTTCAAAATCAAAAGCTTCCGTCATTCCCGACCCCGATCGGGAATCTATTTGGAGCTTGTACAAAACTTAGGGAGATTCCCGTTTTCACGGGAATGACGCTCCTAGTTGGCATTTGATTTTTGTATAACATTTTATTCAATGAGATTCCGGATATTTTTCTTCCAAAGCTTCGCATAATTTTGAAAGAAAAATTCCGGAATGACGTTCTAATTTTGCGAGGCTAAAGATTTGAGATTTCTCTAACCCTAATCTATCGTGTAGGACATTTCGCCCCCTTTTTCGTCTTTTAACTGCACGCCTGCCTCTTTCAAATCGTCTCTGATTTTATCGGACAAAGCATAGTTTTTGCTGAATTTGGCCTGCTTTCTCAGCTCAATCAGTACCTGCATCACACCATCGAGCGTTTTGCCATCCTGAGCTATTTCACCTTCATTTCTAAGTCCCAGCACATCGAAGATGATGCCTTTGAAATGCTTGATGGCATATTCAAATGCTTCCGGATCAATCTTAGCAAGCTCACCTGGTTGCTGGTAGAAGGTGTTAATCTTGGTGCTTAAGTCGAACAGACTGGCCACTGCTTTTGCAGTATTGAAGTCATCGCTCAGATCTTTCAAAGCCTGATCGATCACCGATGTCAGTTCAGCCGATTTTTCTTTATCTACACTTCCACCCGGCTGACCTAGTTTCTCAATCAGGTTTACGCTGGCCATCAATCGCTTGTAACCTTTCTCTGCTGCTTGTAGCGCTTCATTAGAGAAGTCGAGTGTGCTGGCATAGTGAGACATCAACATAAAGAAGCGCACTGTCATTGGTGAGTAACCTCTTTCTAGCAACTTATGATCTCCAGTGAGCAGTTGCTCCGGAGTGAAACCATTACCCTCAGACTTGGCCATTTTGCGGCCATTTACTGTTAACATGTTTCCATGCACCCAGTAGTTGGCTCCACCACTATGTGTGCAACCCTTGTTCTGAGCAATTTCAGCTTCGTGGTGCGGAAATTTCAAATCCATTCCACCGCCATGTATATCGAATTTCTCTCCAAGGTATTTGGTGCTCATAACAGAACACTCCAAGTGCCAGCCTGGGAAACCAATTCCCCAAGGGGAAGGCCATCTCATCAGGTGGCCACTTTCAGCATTCTTCCAAAGCGCAAAGTCAAGTGGATCGTTTTTCTGATCCTGACCTGAAAGCTCTCTGGTATTGGAAAGCATATCTTCAATATTCCTTCCGCTGAGTTCGCCATACTTATGGTCTTGGCTGTATTTTCTTACATCGAAATAAACAGAGCCATCCTTTTCATAGGCGTAACCATTATCAATAATTTGTTTGATGAACTCAATCTGTTCAACAATATGGCCTGTAGCTGTTGGTTCAATAGAAGGAGGAATGGCATTGAACATATCCATTACATCGTGGAATCCATTGGTGTATTTCTGCACCACTTCCATAGGCTCCAGCTCTTCCAGGCGGGCTTTTTTGGCAATTTTATCTTCACCTTCATCCGCATCGCCAACAAGGTGTCCAACATCGGTAATGTTCCTAACATATCGAACCTTGTATCCGAGGTATTTCAGGTATCTGAACATCACATCGAAGGAAACGAAGGTGCGCACGTTACCAAGGTGTACATCGCTATAAACCGTAGGTCCGCAGACATACATGCCTACACGGCCTTCATGGATAGGCTTGAAAACTTCCTTTTCCTTTTTGAGTGAATTGTAAATACTTACCGGATACTGGTCGTATAGGCTCATTTCAACTTATCGTTGATATAGGTCAAAAATTCGTTTCTGGTTGATTCTTCTTTGAACTTGCCTCCATATTCAACCGTAACAGTGCTCGATGATTGATCTGAGGCGCCTCTTGAACTTACGCACATGTGCTCAGCATCTATGTATACTGCTACATCTTCAGTGCCTAAGCTTTTTTGCATTTCGTTAAGAATCTGCAAAGCCAATCTTTCCTGAACTTGAGGTCTTCTTGCATAGTAATCTACAATGCGGTTCATTTTAGAGAGGCCAATCACTTTGTCTTTCGGAATATAAGCTACATGCGCTTTTCCAACGATTGGCAAAAAGTGATGCTCGCAGTTGCTGTAAAGGGTAATATTTTTCTCTACCAACATTTGCTGGTACTGATACTTATTCTCGAAGGTAGACATAGAAGGTTTGTTCTTCTCGCTGAGCCCCTTAAACAGTTCATTCACATAAAGTTTGGCCACTCTTTTAGGAGTGCCTCTTAGGCTATCATCAGTAAGATCGAGCCCCAGGGTATGCATGATTTTTTCGAAGTAGCCTTGAATCAATTCAATCTTCTCAGCATCACTCAGGTCAAAGGCATCATCTCTTAGTGGAGTAGCTATCGATGTCATCACATGATCGTTCCCCATCTCTTCAATTTCCTTCAAAAGCTCATCAGACAACTTGTTCGACTTGTTTTCCATTCAATCTGTTTCTAACGTTAACACTTCTACTCGCCAACCGCGAAAAAGTTGGGCAAAAGTACGATTAATTCCAATGCTATTGAAATCAGTTAAACATAACTATGTTTAGGCTAAAATGATTCGATTTGGATACCAGAATGTTGAATTGTTTGTTAATCCGCAGTGAGTTATCGAAAACTTGAATACATATGCTTATTTTAGGAAAATGGGACTACTGGGAGAAAAACTGAGAGAATATGCTGAACGCTTAAAGAGCAGAGAGGATTTCTTTTTGAGTGATGTGAAACGCCATGAATACTTCGCAGAAAATCCATCTAATGCAGATGATGAGTCGGTAAGGCAAAAGGTGAGTGTGCTCAATCACTATCAGATACATGACCTTTACTGTCATGAGGAGATCATCCGACATATCCTGGACCTAAAGATCGACCCGGATTTACAGCAGAATAATATTGATTTAGTGCCACATTTGGCCAACTTTCATTTTAAAGGCAAAGATTACAAGTTGCTTGAGTTTGCCTCTGAGTATTGTAACTCCCATAAGCCCAGTGTTTTCCCTATTTACAATAAAAAACACCTGAATCTGCTGAAACAATACATGGATTATTACGCTTTATTGGAGAGCGAAGAATCTTTAGAGAATTACTTCGTTTTTAAGCGTGGACTTGATCATTTACTTCAGCATTACCGCTTAAATGAACTTTTGAATTATTATGAGGTAAAGAAGCTTGACTGGTTATATTTGGACAAGCTAATGGCAGAAGTGGCCAAGGAACTGAATCAATAATACCTCTCTTTTTTAACTTTTGATAGACCTGAATGAACGCGTATAACCTGGTAATAGTACTTGCATGCGTAATTATTGCATCGCATGTGTTCAATTTCATCTCCAAGCGAACTAACATTCCGAGTGTGATTTTATTGATCATTCTGGGCATGGGAGGTAAATATGCGATGGACTACTATGAGTTCAATCAGGATGGACTCATTTTCGGTACTTTGGAGGTGCTGGGGATCATTGGGTTGATCATGATTGTTCTGGAAGCGGCTATCGACCTTAAGTTGAGCAAGGAGAAGTGGCCGATAATATGGAAGTCTTTTCTAGTCGCGCTTCTTTCTCTATTAGTCTGTGCTTTTGGTATCTCATTAATTATTAATCAATTTTTTAAGGAAGATCCAATGATCTCCCTGGTGTATGCCGTGCCGCTATCCATTATGAGTAGTGCCATTGTTATACCTTCCGTTACTCGTCTCGCGAAAGACAAGAAAGAGTTCATGATTTATGAGAGTACATTCTCTGATATTCTGGGGATTATGTTTTTCTATTTCCTGGTTGAGAATGCCCATGTGGAAAGTACAAACCAGGTGATTTATAGTGTGGTGGGTAACATCATCATCACCATTGTAATTTCTATAGTAGTGAGTTACGGACTGGTAATGCTCTTTCAGCGAATAGTAGGGGATGTGAAACTCTTTATGCTGATTGCTGTCTTAATTCTACTCTATGCCATAGGTAAGCAGCTACACCTTTCTTCTCTGGTGATTATCCTCGTATTCGGCCTTTTAATGAATAACAATAATCTCTTCTTTGTGGGTAAGCTAAAGGAGTTTATCGATGAGAAGACGGTCAACACAGTGCTGAAAGATCTTCATCTGGTTACGAGAGAATCGGCCTTTGTTATTCGAACATTCTTCTTTGTTGTTTTCGGAACAACCATTGATTTGCGAGCTCTTCTCAACTTGGAGATTGTGGCTGTTGGTGTAGGAATTGTGATCTTTTTCTTCATTGTCAGGTTTGTGTGTTTGAAGTTGTTCTTTTTTAAGAAATCCATCTTTCCTGAGTTCTTTATAACTCCAAGAGGATTGATTACCGTACTCTTATTTTTCTCCATTCCAGAAGAATTATCGTCTCTTACTTTTAACTCAGACATTATCTTAATTACCATCATTGTCACCAGTTTAATTATGACCTGGGGCTTGATCAAGTTTGGTAAGGAAGGGTTGGAAGAAGGTGCTCCGGCTCCTCTGGAAGACTCAGGACTTTCTTACTTTCTTCAGCGCATGAGTAGCAATACCTCTGGGGCCAAGCAAGAAGCTTTGGCAGAGCAGGTAGAAGAGGCTTTAGAAGAGATTGAACCGGAAGTTGAGTCTGAAGGTGATTCAGAGAATTCTGAAGCCGATGAGGATCAGTTGAAGGATTAAGACTGAACCGTCATTGCGAGAAATGAAACCTGTGATAATAAGGTTTCATGCCGAAGCAATCTGTCTGTTGTAGGGCACTCTGCTTTGAACAGACGGATTGCCGCGTCATAAAAGCCTGCTCGCGTGGCTTTTTCTCCTCGTAATGACGGTGCTAGAGGCTTACTTTAATAAGGATCAACATCCACAACCACCTCAACGGATTTGAGTTCCTTTACTTTGAGCAACTCAAGTTGAGCATTGCGGATTAAGTCCTTGACTGCTTCCATCTTATACTTCTTCTCAATCTTCAAGAAGATGTCCATCAGAAACTTGTCTCTGATCTTATTAATTAAAGGCTCCTGTGGTCCTAAAACCCTGCTTTTACCCATGTCTTCCTTCAGAATGTTAGCCAGTCGCTGCGCTGCCTCATTAGTCAGTTTCTTGTCCTTGCTTCTAATCAGCAAATGAATCATTCGGGTGAAAGGAGGGTAGTGGTACTTGTTTCTTTCAGCCATTTCCCGGCTATAGAAAGTCTGGTAATCTCCGGTGCGTATTAGTTCGATAATACCTTGGTCAGGGTTTCTGCTTTGAATGATTACCCTTCCTTCAGTATCTCTTCTACCCGCACGGCCACTTACCTGGGTAACCATATGAAAGGCACGCTCATAAGAGCGGAAATCGGGGAAGTAGAGCATCCGATCGATATCAAAGACTCCGACCAAACTCACTCGATCAAAGTCGAGCCCTTTGGAAACCATCTGCGTTCCAACGAGAATATCAATTTCACCTTTTTCAAATTCATGTATGATGTTCTGATAGGCGTATTTGGCTCTGGTGGTTTCAAGGTCCATGCGTTGAACTCTGGCCTTCGGGAAAATGAGTTTAATGTCTTCCTCAATACGTTCGGTTCCTATGCCTACTGTATGAACTTTGGTACTGCCACAAGCAGGACAGACTAGCGGAACAGCATCTTTATGCCCACAGTAATGACAGTTCAACTGGTTTTTATATTGATGATAGGTAAGGCTAACCGAGCATCGAGGGCAGTCGGGAATGTAGCCGCAGTCTTCGCAGGTCAGGTAATTGGAAAAACCCCTTCTGTTTTGGAAAATAATAGCCTGTTCTTTCTTATCCAGTACCTGGCCAATGGCTTCTATCAGTAGAGAAGTAAATTCACCCACAGAGGTTTTTCGCTTCTTCTCTTCAGCTAGATTTGCTAGGTGAATAACCGGAAGACTTGCCTGATTGTATCGCTCAAACAGTTCAACCAAACCGTACTTTTTCTGTTTCGCATTGGTATAAGATTCCAACGATGGAGTGGCAGAACCCATCAATGTTTTAGCACCATGAAGGTGGGCCATATAGAGTGCTACATCTCGAGCATGATAACGCGGAGCAGGATCGAACTGCTTGTAGCTGGTTTCATGTTCTTCATCGATGATAACAAGTCCCAGGCTACTGAAAGGTAGGAAAATGCTACTTCTTACCCCTACAATAAAGTCGAACTTCCCCTCCATTAAACCATACCAAACTTCAACCCTTTCATTGTCTGAAAACTTTGAATGGTACACGCCCATTCTATCACCGAAGACTTTTTTAAGTCGCGTTACGATTTGAGCAGTTAGCGCTATTTCAGGCAGTAGATAAAGCACTTGCTGGCCGCTTTCCAGAGCCTGTTGAATAAGGCTGATATAAATTTCTGTTTTACCGCTTCCGGTAATTCCGTGTAGAAGAACTGTAGCTTTTGTAGTGAAGTGATTGAAAATCTCCGCTTGGGTTTTTTGCTGAATTTCACTCAGTTCAATTTCCTTGGTTTCAACCTGAG
>JABXIP010000194.1 GCA_013373005.1 Cytophagia bacterium
CAGGTGGCTGAAACCGGTGAACTGGATGAGTATCAGAATATACAAGAAACTATGTCTCCCAAAGTATTGGATCTACTGGTAAAGTGGATTGATAATCATACCAAGTGAGACTAATAATCAGACAAACCGCTTCATCAGTAAGTCTCTCTGCATATCATCCCCAAGTTTAAAAGGGTGAGTGTCGAACACTTCAAAGCCATAGCTTTTATAAAAGGCTATGGCTTTTTCGTTTCTCTCCCAAACTCCTAACCAAATGGAAAGCAATGAGCGCTTTTTGGCTTCTTCCAGTGCAAACTCTAAAAGCGCTTTGCCAAAGCCTTGGCCATGAGCCGAGCGAACCACATAAATACGTTCAATTTCCAAGGCACTGTCCATTACCTGGTCTGTTTGTGCCGATTTTGTATTAAGCTTGAGATAGCCAAGCGTTCGATCAGCACTTTTTAAGAAGTAGAAGAACGAGTCGGGGTTTTCTAATTCGGCCTTGAGTTGAGATTCTTTGAAAGCCTTGCTCAGATAGGCTTCCATATTTTCAGGATTATTCTGTTTGGAAAACGTATCAACAAAGGTATCGATAGACAACTGGCGCAATTGAACCAACTCTTCTAAAGAAACCCTTTCAATTCGATAACTTCCTGACTGCATTCTTGTTAGTAATAATGGTGCTTGCCTGTTTGTGCACGCAATTTCTAAATCTTTTTCCATCTGAAGAACGGGAGATTATAAAATCATCGATTTGGAAATCATATAAATCGAAATACCGATTTGTCATGCACTGGCTAATACATTAAATTCCACGACTACAATTTTTCATATATGGAGCCTAAGATTCAAAAGTTTAAGAAATTACTTGTTGCCAACAGAGGAGAAATAGCCATTCGCGTGCTGCGTGCTGCTTCTGAAATGAAGATCAGAACAGTAGCCATGTACACCTATGAAGATCGCTATTCACTCCACAGATATAAGGCAGATGAGGCTTACCAAATTGGAGAAGATGATGATCCGTTAAAGCCCTATCTCGATATTGAAGAGATCATCTCTCTGGCAAAAAGAGAAAAGGTTGATGCTATTCACCCTGGTTATGGTTTCCTTTCCGAAAACGTAAACTTCGTAAAGGCTTGTAAGGCTGCTGGAATCACTTTTGTTGGGCCTGAGCCCGAGGTGATGCAGCGTTTGGGAGATAAGGTGCAAGCGAAAATTGTAGCTCGAAATGCTGAGGTGCCACTCATTGAAGACAGTCAGGTTGAATTGACGGATAGCACAATTGCGCTTCAGGAGGCCAAGAAAATTGGCTTCCCAGTAATGGTGAAAGCTGCCGCTGGTGGAGGTGGAAGAGGTATGCGAGTGGTGCGTTCCGAAGACCAGTTGGAAGGATCATTTAATGAAGCCAAAGGGGAAGCCAAAAAAGCCTTTGGAGACGATACCATTTTTATTGAGAAATTTATCGATAGCCCTAAGCACATTGAAGTGCAGATTATGGGTGACAACTACGGAAACCTAGTGCATCTGTATGAGCGCGATTGCTCTGTTCAGCGTAGGTACCAGAAGGTAGTAGAGGTGGCTCCTTCAATCGGTTTGAAAGATGAAACCCGTGAAAAACTCTATGAATATGCATTGAAGATCACCCGTGAGGTGAATTATAATAATGTGGGAACAGTGGAGTTTTTGGTCGATGCAGAGGAGAATATCTACTTCATTGAGGTGAACCCAAGGGTTCAGGTAGAACATACCATAACAGAAGAAATTACGGGGATTGATATTGTTCGTTCCCAAATTGAGATAGCGCAGGGCTATCCGCTCGATCACCCAAGAATCTTTATCAAAAGCCAGGAAGATGTGCAGAAGAATGGTTATGCCATCCAATGTAGAATCACCACTGAAGATCCTGAGAATAACTTTAAGCCTGATTATGGTACTATCATAGCCTACCGTTCTCCGGGAGGATTTGGCATTCGTCTGGATGCTGGTAACTGCTACGCAGGTGTTACCATTTCGCCATTCTTCGACTCTATGCTGGTGAAAATTACGGCTTCAGGAAGAACCCTTCGAGGAGCTGCCCAACGCTTGCAAAGAGCACTTTCTGAATTTCGAATCAGGGGAGTGGTAACGAATAAGGGCTTCCTTGAAAATGTGCTCAACAATGAGACTTTCTTTACCGGAAAAGCTACGGTGAAGTTTATTGAAGATCATCCGGAGCTCTTCAAGATGCCTCGTTACATGAACAGGTCTACCAAGCTTCTGAACTATTTAGGTGAGGTAGCGGTGAACGGTAACCCTAGTGTCAAGAAAATAGACCCGAGCGTTAAGCTTAGAATACCTAAAGTGCCGGAATTTAGCCGTTTGGGGGATTACCCGTCTGGTACTAAGCAGATTTTGAGTGAAAGTGGACCGGAAGGTTTAGTGAAATGGGTAAAGGAGCAGAATCAGGTACTTCTGACAGATACTACCTGGCGCGATGCACATCAATCGCTTTTGGCTACAAGAATGAGAAGCCTGGATATGCTGAAAGTGGCTGAAGGCTTTGCTAAGAATCACCCGAATGTATTCTCTTGGGAGATGTGGGGAGGAGCCACCTTCGATGTGAGTATGCGCTTCCTCAATGAAAATCCATGGGATAGGCTGAAGAAAATGAGGGCTGCTGCACCAAATACACTGATGCAAATGCTTTTCAGAGGATCGAACGGTGTGGGCTATAAAGCTTATCCTGATAATCTGATTGAGAAATTTATTGAGAAGTCTGCTGAGAACGGAATGGATGTTTTCCGAATCTTCGATTCGCTGAACTGGGTAGAGGCCATGAAGGTGAGTATCAAGACCGTTCGCGAGAAGACGAATTCAATTGCAGAAGCTTGTATTTGCTATACCGGTGATGTGTTGGATAAAGATAGTAAGTACAACCTTCAGTATTATATGGATATGGCCAAGGCGCTGGAAGATGAAGGTGCTCATATGCTTTGTATTAAGGATATGGCTGGTTTGCTCAAACCACAGGCAGCAACTGAACTAATTGGTGCATTAAAAGAGGCTACCGAACTGCCAATTC
>JABXIP010000212.1 GCA_013373005.1 Cytophagia bacterium
CAGCAGCACGTTCTCAAATCGAAATTTGCAGGAGCTTACTTGGGCGTGAAACTGGGTGACCCATATAACCAAAGATTGGTTGATGCCATTGTGCCGAAACTCAGAAAGTTGCCCTATCTGAGACTATCCAAGGCTCCTATATTAAGCTTTCAAAACCAGGAAGGAAGGCTAGTACTTGAAGTTGAAAAAAGAAGGGTGAACACGATTGATGGAATTATTGGTCTACTCCCCAATAGCAGTCGTGAAAGTGGACTGCTCCTGACTGGCCAGTTCGATTTAGAGTTATTCAACCCTTTTGCTTCAGGCAAACACATTGGTATTCATTGGAGAAGGCTTAAGGAAGAAACACAAACACTGGAGCTTGAGTATGACCATCCAAATCTATTAGGTAGTGCAATCTCACTTCAAAGTGATTTCAACTTTTTGAAACAGGACAGCACCTTTAACCGCAGGGTTTTAGGCTTGGACCTGAACCTCAATTTAGGAGCGAACTCAAGTCTTGGGGTGATCACCAAGTTCACAGCAACCGACCTAATTGCCACATTCCAATATCAGGGAAGCAATGACTTACCGGACATTCTGGATTTCCGTTTAACCAGATATGGATTAAGGTATGGCTTCAATAATCTTGATGACGTGATTTTACCAAGAGCTGGCTTCTCTTTGGAATTCAGCGGAACAGTAGGTAACAAGGTGATCAGACAAAATGCAGAGTTGCCGAATGAGCTATATGCGAATGTAGACATGAATACGCTTCAGTATCAGTATGACTTAGATATCAGTCATTATCAGCCATTAGGAAGAAAAACCACTTTTCTCAGTGCTTTGCATGGTGGCTGGCTTTCCAGCACAAACTTATTTCAGAATGATGCCTACAGAATTGGAGGGTTGAAAACTCTTCGCGGTTTTAATGAGGCAGGTTTTTTTGCTACCAGATTTCTTTACTCTAATCTGGAGTCGAGATTCTATCTGGATGACACATCTTATCTCATGCTGTTCGCAGACATTGGTTACATTGAAGAGCGATTTGTAAGGCAGGAAAATAAAGAGGCAGATCTGGCTTTAGGCTTCGGCACCGGAATTAGCTTTGCCACAAATACAGGCATTTTCAATTTTGTTTATGCTTTGGGAACCTCTAATTCAACCGGAGCCATTAACTTTAACCAGTCAAAAATACATTTTGGCTTTACCACCAGGTTTTAATGCAGGAAGTTTTAGCGGAAAATGAGTTATATCGAAACATTGCCATTGCCATTGCAATGCTGCTGTTCGTCATTTTCGCTATTTCCAGAATAGCTTATCCCAGGCTGTTCGCTTCTATCTACAGCTTCGATAAGTTTTTCGTTTTCAAATACCGAGATGACTTTGGTTCCGGCATCAGGCTTTTCAGCACAGAGAGTTTCTACTTTACTGGTGTGCTTTCTCTAACCCTGAGCTTTGGAATTCTTTGCCTATACTTCTTTCAACCGGGTTTGAAGGAGCTTTTACCATGGCTCCAAATAGATACTTTTTTGTGGGGCTTACTGGTCTGGATAGTATTAGGCGTGGCGGTTCAATTTGTCTTCTTCTTGAAGTTTGTCTTCATACTCATTTTTGGATGGCTATTTAACATTCCATCTCAAGAAACCAGACACTTTCAGGAGTACCAATCATTCAACCATAGCTTCTCCATACTGCTATATGTCATATTGAGTATTTCCGTATATGTGAGATACAATTTTCCGGGTGTAAGTCTTCAGATTATAGCTGTGTTACTTGCCATATACCTAGTTTTCAGATGGATAAACCTTTTTTTCAAAATTCGTAGTCTTAGGGTCTGTAGCAACTTATATATATTTTCTTACCTTTGCAGCACAGAATTGATGCCTACTTTGATAGGTATTAATCTGATTACATAACAAAGCCAAAGGATAAAAGCAGGGAAGAATATGTCCAACAGCACGTTTGAGGAGAGGCTAAAACCAGTTAAGAGTATCCTCGTCTCACAACCTAAGCCATCTGATCCAAAATCACCTTATTATTCATTAGCCAAGAAGTATGGAATCAAGATTGATTTCAGGCCTTTCATACAGGTCGATCCTATTTCTGCTAAAGAATTCAGAAAGCAGAAGATCGATATACTGAAGCATACAGCGATTATTTTTACCAGCCGTAATGCAGTAGATCACTTTTTCTCTATCTGTAAGGACCTAAAAATTGAAGTGCCTGCAGACATGAAATACTTCTGTATTTCTGAGCAGACTGCTTACTATCTTCAGAAGTACATAGTTGTTAGAAAGAGAAAGATATTCACTGGTTCTAAAACTGCTCAGGATCTTATTGAGATTCTAAAGAAGCATAAGAACGAGAAATACCTTTTTCCTTGTTCAAACATTCGTAAAGAAGATATTCCTGTTTATTTGGAAGAGAACGGTTACAATTATTCTGAAGCGGTGATTTACGAAACCGTGGCCAGTGATTTGTCTGATCTGGACGATGTGACTTATGATATTCTGGCGTTCTATAGCCCAAGTGGTATCAACTCATTGTTTGTGAATTTTCCGGAGTTTAAACAGAACGATACGAGAATAGCAGTTTTTGGTCCTACTACGGCTAAAGCGGCTAAAGATGCTGATTTGTTGATTGATATAGAGGCGCCTCAGCCTAATGCTCCATCTATGACGGGTGCATTAGAGCTATACATCAAGAAAGCAAATAACCTTTAATTCGGGCAACCCCTAAGGGCAAAAGCGAGTTTTCTTGTATTATTGAAGAGCGGAATGAATAAATCATTTAAATTTCGCGTTACCTAAATATGTCAAGAGCTGTTGGCCTAACCTTTTTCTTTCTTCTTGTAACCTTTGGTTTAAGGGCGCAACAAGATGCGCAGTTTACGCAGTACATGTTTAATCCCATGTACTACAACCCGTCTTTTGCCGGCCTATCTAATGCCAACACCCTCACTGCCATTCACAGGTCTCAATGGTTTGGTTATGATGGCACCATTAATCAAGGCGGTGCACCCAATACTCAATTTGTAAGCTACAGTACACTTTCAAAATTGTGGAATGGAGGATTCGGTGTTCATTTAATGAATGATAACATTGGCCCATCCAATAATCTGGAGCTCAAGTTTTCGGGCTCTTACTATATCTCAATTTCAGCCGATGCTTCCATTAGCATTGGAGTAAGTGCGGGATTATTTTCAAGCGGGCTGGATTTTGACGAATTGGTTTTAGTAGATCCAAGCGACAACTTTGCGAATTTGACCGGCAAAGAGTCCCAAATTCGCCCCGATATGGGAGCAGGAATACTTTATCGTAAAGGAAATTTTTTTGGTGGTTTCAGCACAAATCATTTAATTCAGCCTGAATTTGACTTCGGTCAAGATCAGATCGCCAATCAATTAATTCGACACTATTATTTGACAGCGGGCTACGATTACGCACTAAGCCCTGAAGTTACGATCACTCCGACCTTATTGCTGAAAACCGTGGGATTTGATTCCTACTCCTGGGACTTAAGTGTTGTAGGTAGATACAACGACCAGCTCTGGGCAGGACTGTCTTACCGCCAATCAGAATCTGCTTCGATTATGGTTGGTTACAGCATACTAAAAGATCGTAGTTTGGCGTTGGCTTATGCACTAGATGTAGTTTTAGCTGATAGGGATAGTAAGGAGCCTACCTCACAAGAGATAATGCTCATTTACAAATTCCCAAGCAGAGATAAGGGAATAAATCTTGGCAGGAACATCATAAGAACTCCAAGATACCGTTACTAGAACAAAAGTTTACTTAGAATTAAGCTTTGTATAATTTTCTATCCTCGGATGGATTAATAACAATAAAATATTAATTTTCGCGCTTTATTTGCCAAATGAGGGTTTTTTGGAGCGGCAAATGAGACTAAAAACTAAAACAATGAAGAAGTCTGTACTGGGTCTGGCATTAATGGCTTTGTTGTTCTCGAGTTCGGGATGTAGCATGTTTGAAGGATTCCTTGGAGGAGGAGGTAAAGAACAAGCTCTGATCGATGAAGGTCAACTATTGGGAGTAACGGATAGAGAAGGCTGGTATCAAGAGCTGCCTTATGGAATGGTTCAAATTCCTGGTAACACATTCTATATGGGTCAAGCCGATGAAGATGTAGCTGCATCTCAGATCAATTTCAACAGGCAAATCACTGTCAGTTCCTTTTTCATGGATGCTGAAGAAATCACAAATAACGAATATCGTCAGTTTCTCTACCATGTTGCCGATCTGGCCGAAAAAGGAGATAACTATTACAATAGAGAGTTTTTGGCTGCTGTAATTCCTAATTCAAATGTTTGGGATCAGGAGTTCACCTATCATTATGGTGATAGAATGACTCAATACTATTTTGAGCATACTGCATTCGACAATTACCCAGTTGTTGGAGTAAGCTGGGATGCTGCTGAGAAATTCTCAGCCTGGCGCACAATTTTTCTGAACAACGGTCAGCAAGCTAAGAATGAAAGTGGTGGAGGGTTGTTCTCTGGAAGAAAAAGAAATCAAGATCCTGCTGGCGCAGGAGTTGGTGGTCCATTAGGTGCCACTGGTGTTCAAGGTGCCGCTGGCTCAGGTCCGGCATCAAGCACGTTCGTAGATACATCACCAATTGAGAGCAGATACCCTAACTTCAGACTTCCTACAGAAGCAGAATGGGAATATGCTGCCAGAGGTGGAAAGGAAATTGTAAAATACCCTTGGGGCGGTCCTTACATTAGAAACAGAGATGGTTGCTTCCTGGCAAACTTTAAGCCGGGTAGAGGAGCCTATGCCGATGATGGATATCAATATACTGCTCCGGTAAACTCATTCCTGCCTAATCCATTCAATCTTTATAACATGTCTGGTAATGTGGCAGAATGGGTAAGAGACGATTTTTCACCAGTTTACAACCCGCTTGTCTGGGACCTAAACCCTATGTTTACCTATGATTCGCTCACTGAAGGAAACAGCCCACACTTTGGAAAGAAAGTGGTTAGAGGCGGTGCCTGGAACGATATTTCCTACTACCTACAGACAGGAACAAGGACTTTTGAATATAGAGATGTGGCTTCAGCTTCCATTGGATTTAGATGTGCGATGGATTATCTTGGGCAGTAACTCAAATACCAATTATTAACTAACATTGATCTTCAACCCAACAAACAAATAAAATGGCTAGTAAATTTTCACAAAATTTCTACGGCAACATTATGCCGAAAATCTATGGACTAGGTGCCTCGGTAGTAATTGTCGGAGCGATGTTTAAACTTGAGGGCTGGGCAGGTGCCACCCCAATGTTGATTACCGGTCTTAGTGTGGAAGCACTTATTTTCGCATTCAGTGCTTTCGAACCAAAAGCAACTGATTACACCAAAGAACTTTACCATGCTACTGTTAAAGGTGGTGGCGCTGGAGATGCTAAAAAAGGAGAAGTTTCTCTCGAGCAAATGTTGAAGCAAGCGGCCATCAGCAAAGATGGTTTGCAAAACTTGAAAGAGGGGATGGACAACTTGGCACAGAATGCCAAGTCTTTGGCCAACATGTCTAATGCGGCAGTAGCTACAGAAGAGTATGCTAAAAATGCCAAAACGGCTGCTTCTTCATTATCAAAAATTGATCAGTCTACTTCACAGGCCGCAGCAGCTTTTGCTGAGGTTGCTACTACCGTTAAGGGTTCAGGAACTAACCAGTCTCAATTGAAGGCTGCTACTGAGCAATATCAGGTGCAATTGAAAGAGGCTGCTACACAGCTACAGGCATTGAGTGGTGCTTACAAAGCTGAATTGACAGATACAGAATCTGTAGCAAAATACATGAAGGGCTATTTGACTAACATGGAAACCATGATTAAGGGTGCTATGAACACAGCAAAAGCAACCGAGGAATTCCAGTCGCAAATGGCACAGTTGAACAGCAACATTACCTCACTGAACAAAGTGTATGGTGCAATGTTGTCTGCAATGAAACAAACTAATAGCTAAACCTGATCTATTATGGCAGGAGGTAAAGAAACCCCACGGCAGAAGATGATTGGCATGATGTACCTCGTGCTGACAGCTCTTCTGGCCCTACAGATTAAGGACACAGTATTGGAGAAGTTCGTACTCATCGAGAATGGTCTCGAAGTTTCGAACTCAGCCTTTATAGATTACAACCAACAGACCCTTGAGTCTATTCAAAAGGATGTTGTTAATCAAGGAGATAAAGATGGTGATAAGGCGGTTCAAAAGGCTGCAGAAAATGTTAGAGCCATTACGCTTGAGATTATAAATAAGCTCGAAGACATCAAGCTGGAAGTTGGGAAAGCTTCAACTGGTGGAGATACTTCTAAGATTTATGAAAGATCAACACTTAAGAAATATGAAGAGCCTTCTAATTACCTTGTAAATAAGGGTAATGCGGAAGCTTTGAAGAAACTGTTGGATGAATACCCTCAAAGAGTGAATGCTCAGGTGAGCTATCTCGAAAAAGGGAGCATGAATCCGGAATGGATGCAGTCAATCGCTATAGACGCTAATGACATTAAGTTCTATGAGAACAATGCAGAAGCTAAAGGCGAAGATTATGCTCATTTTAACTTCTACAAAGCTCCACTAGCTTCAGTTTTGGCACAGTTGACTTTTTATAAGAATCAATTGTTGAGTAAAGAAGCTGTGGCTTTAAATAAGCTTCGTGGCCTGGTTGGTACGGCTGTTTCTGTAAGTTCTTCAGGGGTGCCTGATGCAGGTGCTGTTTTGGCAGCAACTACTCCGAGCGAAGAGCCAACAGAGCAAACTCCGAATGATAACGTATCCAACACTCCATCTACCAGACCAAGCTCTGGTGGAGGAACGGCTTCTACTGAAATTAAAGAAGATGAGTATCTAACCGGAAGATTTGCTGGTATCGATTATGCTCAGGCAACTATTTTGTCTGAGTCTAATTTGGTGACTGCAGGTCTGGATTTTAATGCTGAGGCATTTTTGACCTTAGGTAACTCTTCATTACAGCCGGAGATTAAGCTTAATGGCCAGCCTGTTGACGTAGTCAATGGTAGAGGTATTATCAACTTTAAAACCAGTCCTGGTAACTATGATGCTAATGGTCTAGCTACTAAGACATTTGAAGTAGAGATTACAGCTGACGATGGAGAGGGCGGAACTATTACTAGAACGACTACTCATGAATATCAGGTAGCCGAACCAGTAATCGATATCAGATCTCAGTCTGTTGAAGTGCTTTATCTGGGTTGTGCCAATAGTTTGAATATTAATGTTCCTGCCCTAGGACCAGCATATCAACCACAATTCAGAGTAACAGGTGGAACCTTTACAAACGGATCTCAAAAGGGTCAAATTATTGTTGATCCTAGTCAGAGAGAGGTAAGTATTGCTGTTTCTAGCTCTGGGTTGCCAATTGGGACAAGAGAATTTCAAGCTAAACCAGTGCCTCTTCCAAAGTTTGAAGTTAGACCAAACAACCAAGCATACGATGCTAAAAATGGTTTGGATGAAAAGCCAACATCTATTACTATGGTTTTATCTGCTGATAACGATTTTAGAGAAAGATTCCCTCAGGATGCGACATTCCTAGTAAGTAAAGGAACGATTACTTTGGCTCGTGGAAAGCAAACAAAAAGAACATTAACAATTGACTCTCCACAGTCGAGAATAGATTTGAGTTCTATTGTGAATCAAATGGCATCTGGAGATAGAATAGTTGTTTTTGTTGAGGAGATTGTAAGATTCAACTATGATGACAAACAAATTCCGATCAAGTATACGGATGATGTAACCATTAATATTAATTAAGATGAAAAGAATTTCGGCAATTTTATTGGCACTCCTACTTGTGACTTCTCTGAAGGCACAGGATGAACAGGGAGCTGGCACAGACCCTGCAAAATTTTTGCAAGGTATTGAAAGTACCACTAGGGTTGCCGGACTTAATAGTGCCCGAAAGCTCAACAATCAATTCTCTGTACGCCCAATTCGTGATGAGGATGTAATGTGGAGTATGAGACTTTGGTCCAAGATGAACTTCAACGAGAAGTTGAACTCGGCTTGGAATGCCAAAGAGTCAAGAATTACCAATGTAATACTGGAGGGAATTGCGGCATATTTTGATGCAAAGAATCAGGCATTGGATCAACAAGTAGGGATAACACCTTATCAGACATTTGAAAATGGTGCCACTGGCTTTAATGATGAATCTATTTTGACTGAGGTTGACTTCAGTAATAATCTGAAGAACATGTCAACTGCACAAGGTAACTATGACGAAGCCCTTAGAGCGCAAGATAGAGCGGAGTTGAAGGCTAGAGATGAAGGTCGTTTTGCGAGTTACTCTGATGCTAGATTGGATTCGATAATAGATATTGAATACCAGGCATCGGCTGCAGCAAAGCCTTTAGACCCTGCCAATAAAGGAGACTTGGATGTTCTGTTGATTGAGGAGGATCTTGTTTTCGATAGAAATCAGTCGGTAGCTAAATGGGATATTGTTTCTGTTACGTTAATTGCTCCTCCAAAAGCCAGTGTGGCTGGTACAGAGAGAGAAATCGTAAGAATCAAATACGAGGAGTTGGTAAACTACATTGAGCAGGTTTACTCGGAGTCTAATAAGAATATGGGATACTGGTATAACCCGAAGAATCCTAGAGATAGAAATATCAATTTCGCTCATGCTTTTGACTTGAGACTGTTCAGCTCTTATATCACCAAGTTCCAGAACTCAGATGATGATAATATTCAGACGCTGTTCGGTCGTACGGATTATGATTACAGCATCATTGAACAGGCAATGAGAAAGCGTATGGAGCTTTTAGAAAGAATGCATAACCTTTGGGAATACTAGACCATTGGGAAAGAAGATAAAGAAGAAGGAAGCTATTTAGCTTCCTTTTTTTGTTTGAAGTGGTTTAGGACTATTTGTGTTTTGGCCTTGCCGATAATGTCTTCAAGCTCTTCTTTGCTGGCCGATTCTATTTTGCTCATGGTTCGGAATTCCTTGAGCAGTTTGTCAACCGTGGCCTTTCCTAGACCTTTAACCTCTTCCAACTCGAAGTTGAAGCTGTTTTTACTTCGTTGGTCTCTATGGAAGGTGATGGCGAATCGGTGTGCCTCATCTCTTAGCTTTTGAATCAGCCTTAATGATTCTGATTTCTTGTCAATATGAATAGGGAATGAGTCTTCTGGGAAGTACAACTCCTCTAGCCTTTTGGCAATACCTATTATGGGTATCTCACCATAAAGATTGAGTCCTTTGAGCGCATCGCAGGCAGCGCTTAGCTGACCCTTTCCACCATCAATGACGATGAGCTTTGGAAGAGGTAGGTTTTCTTCGATCAAACGCTTATATCTTCTTCCAACTACCTCATTCATAGAGCCGAAATCATCGGGTCCTACAACGGTCTTAATTTTGAAATGGCGATAGTCTTTCTTGGAAGGCCGACCCATTTTGAAACACACCATGCTGGCCACCGGGTTAGTTCCTTGAATATTCGAGTTATCGAAGCATTCTATATGAGTTGGTAATTCCTTAAGCGATAGGTCAGATTGTAGCTGCTTGAGTACTCTATTGCCTTTGTCTTTAACGTTTTCCAAAGAACTGTACTTCTCCTTCTTGGCAAAGAGAGCATTCTTTAGCGATAGCTCAATGAGCTTCTTCTTATCACCTATTTGTGGTTGAATCAGTTTGAAGTTTTGGGTTTCCAGCTCAATTTCTTTGTTGGTGAGCACCTCTTTGGCACTACTTTGGAATTTATCCTTCAAATCGATGATCATTAGAGCCAGAATCTCCTCATCAGACTCTTCCAGCTTTTTCTTTAATTCACTGGTCTGAGAAAGATTAATGGTTCCATTCTTAATCCGCAGGTAGTTTACAAAGGCCCACTTCTCATCGGAGACAATCGTGAACACGTCCATATCTGCAATTTTCGGACTTACCACTACAGACTTAGATTGGAAACGGTCTACTAGCTCCAGTTTATCTTTGAATTTCTGAGCATTTTCAAATTCCAGCTTCTGCGCTGCTTCAGCCATGTGTTCTTTGAAGTATTGCTTTGGAATAGACAGGTTACCCTTAAGGATATTCATTGCCTGATCTACGTCTTTCAGGTAATCTTCTTCTGTTTGAAGTCCTTCACAAGGCCCTTTACAATTACCGATATGATATTCCAGACAGACTTTAAACTTGCCTTTGCTTATGTTCTCCTCGCTTAAATCGAAGCGGCAGGTTCTTAGGGTGAAAAGACTATTGATAAGCCTTAGCACATTGTTCATGGCCTTCACACTGGCAAATGGACCAAAGTAGGTTCCATCCGATGGAATGAATTTACGGGTGCTGTAGATCCGTGGAAAGCGTTCGTTCGATACACAGACATAAGGGAAGGTTTTGTCATCCTTTAGGAGGATGTTGTAGCGAGGTTGATTCTGCTTAATGAGATTGTTCTCCAGCAGCAGCGCATCGAACTCGCTGTTGACCAAGGTTACCTCAATAGCCTTGATTTCGGAGACCAACCTCCTGGTTTTCCGATTGATTCCTGCCTGCTTATTGAAATAGCTGGAAACACGCTTTTTAAGGCTCTTGGCCTTGCCAACATAGATTAGTGTTCCTTCTTCATTGAAGAACCGATATACTCCCGGATTGTCCGGTAGATTCAATACATCCTTAGGATCGAATCGGGTGACCTCCATAGGCCGAAATTAGTAAATATCGTCATCATAAATGGTAGTGTCACTTGTGTTAAGCACATCTACAAACTTCTGACAATCGATCTCCATACTCAGGTTCGGAGGTCTTTCGAAAAGGGTTTTCTGAAGGTTGAGGGTTGAATCTGCATAGATATCCTTTAGGAACATCCCTACAATCGGCATGGCAGTTCTGGCTCCTTGTCCGTCAGGCCAATGGGTAAAGTGAATGGCTCTATCGTCACCACCTACCCAGGCACCGGCAACAATTTCATTGGTTACCGCTACGAACCAACCGTCAGATGCATTTTGAGTAGTCCCAGTTTTTGCACCTATAGAGTTTTTGGTTTGGTTATAGTCTGTAAGGTCATAGTCATAATTTTCAGCCCAAAGCCTAATTCCTGAACCATTTCTAACCGTCTCCTGCATCATATTCAGCATCACATAAGCTACATCTTCGTTAATAGCTTTACTTTTTCTTGGCACGTGACGGTATATCTCATTGCCATATTTATCTTCTATTCTACTGATAAAATAAGGCTCAATATGAGTCCCTTTGTTGGCAAAGGTTCCGTAGGCGCCTAATATTTCAAATAGGGATACATCTTCTGTTCCCAAAGCTATAGAGTAGTATGGAGGGATGGTGCTTTTTATTCCTAAGCGTTTGGCCATATCTACCACCTTATCTGGTTTTACAATCTGCATAACTCTGGCGGTAATGGAATTTACAGATTTGGCCATGGCCAGTTTCAAAGTCATTTCGTCTCCGCTGAAACCACCATCAGAATTGGATGGATCCCAAATCTCGTTTCCATTTCCTGTTGGTATAGCCACCGCTTCATCTTTAAAAGTATAGCATGGCGAATAACCTTGCTCGACTGCAGTAGCATAGACAAAAGGCTTAAAGAGTGAGCCCGGTTGTCTTTTTCCAAACCTTACATGATCATACTTAAAGTGTTGGAAGTTAATTCCACCAACCCAAGCCTTAATGGCGCCACTTTTTGGTTCCGTAGCTAAAAATCCTGCTTGTAAGAATTGTTTATAGTACCTAATAGAGTCTCTTGAACTAAGAACAGTGTCTATATCTCCACCCCAGCTAAAAACCGTCATTTTTTTAGGCTTGTTCATATAGTATTTCACTGAATCGGACTCTTCACCATATTTACGTTCAAGGTTTCTGTATGCACTAGATCTAGGGACAATGGTTTCCTCAAAGAAGTCTTCAAGTTCCCTTCCTTTGCTATCTATCCATAAGTCGCGAGCTTCTTCCAATAGTTTTTCATCAAAAGAATTTTGCAGCGTTCTCATGGCACTATCCATCGCATCTTCCGCATAGCCTTGCATACGCGAGTCAATGGTGGTGTAGATTTTCAAACCATCCCCATAAAGGTCATAGCCAAGTGTTTTAAGGAGGGATAACAAGTCCTTACTGGCTTCTGCTCTGAAGTACTGAGCCAATCCTGTATTATGATCTTGCTGGCGGAAATCGTCCAGATTAATGTCTTTTACCCTCATGGTGTCGTATGCCTGGCGATTGAGGAAGCCATACTTCACCATTTGGCTCATTACAATGTTTCTTCTACTCTTAGAGTTTTCCGGGTTAATGTCCGGTCTGTAAGTGGTTACTCCTTTTTGCATACCCGCTAATACCGCAGCTTCGGGAACGGTCAGTTCAGAAGGGAGTTTGTTGAAGTAGGTTTTTGCCGCAGACTTAATTCCGTAAGCATTGTTTCCGAACTCTACGGTATTATAGTACATGGCCATTATCTCTTCTTTGGTGTAAGATCTTTCGAGTCTCACAGAAAGAATCCACTCCTTAGTTTTGTAAATCAACTGGTCGAGAAAGCCACTTTTACCTTCCAGTTTGCCTCTATCTTCAGCTTTGATAACCCTGGTGTTGAATAGGTTTTTAGCCAACTGCTGACTAATGGTTGATCCTCCTCCCTTAGGGCTAAAAGTTACCACCCCGAAGGCCACACGGAACATACTTTCTAGGTCAATTCCTGAGTGAGAATTAAATCGAATATCTTCGGCTGCTAAGAGGGCATGTACCAGATTGTCGCCCAATTCATCATAGGTCACAGGGTTTCTGTTATCTCTGTAGTATCCTGAACCAAGCTGTACACCATCGGCAGTGAAAAGGAGAGAAGTAAGGTTTTGCTCCGGATTCTCTAACTGACTATAGCTTGGTAAACTACCGAACCAATTGTTCAGGTTATTACTGACCGCCCATATATAGGTAGGAAAGCCTATAATGAATAAGGCAAAACCGACCCAAAGAGCGATGGTGAGCTTTTTGAGCAGGGGTCTTCTTTTTTTGAGCTTCTCTTTGGCAGTCATTTACTTGTAGAATTTCTGATGAAACGTCAGGTATTGATCTAACGCTTTGTTCTGAAACAATTGTGTGAAGTTATCTTGTGATATGGCAAAATTATGAAAATTTGAGTCGCCCTGCAGCCCCAATTTTGCCAGTTCTTTTTCTAAGAGTGCTCTATAGCTTTCAGCAGCAGATTTCACCTTAAAACTATTGACGTATATCACACCAATTTTGCTGGAGGTATCGAAATTGACATAACCTGAGAAAAGCACTGTTTTGAAGTTCTCCTCATTGAACTTATCTAATTGGGTTTTCAAAGAGTCTTTGTCAAAGCTTTCTTCGCTGAAGGTAAAAGCCACTAAATGAATTTGCTGGAAGTCTTCGCTGAATTCATTATTCAGGTTGCCTAGTCTCTCTTGCTTGGCCGGATCAATGGCAGTGAGCAGGTTTTTGGCATAATTGGCCTGAGGTTCCTCAGGGTACTTCTCGATAAAGTCATTCAGCGCCTGTTCATAAGAAACAATGCTTTCAGTTTTGGCCTTGAGAATAGCAGCCAATAATTCTACAGTTGGAAGAAAGTCTACATCTTCAAAGGAACCGAGAGCAGCTCTAAGTTTCTGGTCGGCTAAAAGATAATCTCCAGACTCATAAGCCTCATAAGCTCCTGCATACTCTAATTGTAGTGCTCTGTTTCTGGCAGCTTTCTCTTGCAGATAATTTGGGTTGATGAGTGTCTTGGCCATTATGGTTTCAGGAAACTCATCAATGATCATTTGCTTGTACCTGTTGGATTCATTTGAATCAATAGGCTCATACAAAGTATAAAGAGCATAGAGCGCATCTATTCTATGCGTAGTCTGAGGGTATTTTGCCAACAGCGTTTCGTAGCTATTAATCGCTTCTTGATTTTGTTCGAGACCAAATCGGTAAATGCTTCCAAGCTTGAAGTAGGCATCCTGAATTACAATTCTCGCCTGGTCTTTCTGGTCTTCATCGAAAGGAATGGTAGCCATTAGCTTTTCAACTTCAGTATCTCTATTACTCTTAAGGTCAGGTTGAGTAGCATCGCTGCTGGGGTCATCAATATCTTCCGCTTCTGCAGTTGTCGTTGGGCCTACACCAATACCTTGCTTTAGAGACCGTCTCCAATTGTCTTCCAGAGGCCTATTGCCCCAAACTCTTTGAAACTCTAACTGACCCTGACCTATCGCTTGTTGATTGTAGAAATACCATGAACCACTACCATCCGGAGCCTGGAAACCGGAATTATCAACCCTGTTAACTCCACTGTTTGCAGGCTGTGTTTTGGCCTTCTTTTCTTTTTCTTTGTCTTCCTTAGCATCAATATACCGCCCCAAATAGACCTCTAACTGCATCCGACTCATTTCGGCTAAGGCCAAAAGGCTATCGTTCTTTTCTATGATGTTGAGTTGAGTGACAAAGTCTTTTAGTACTTCCTGTCGTTTCGCAATGGCCTCATAATTTTCCAAATCTTTTGGAAGTTTCTGAACAGCACTGTCGTAATAGGCGCTAGCCAGGTTGAATCTTTGCAGATCTTCATAATGAATCTCAGCCAGTCTCAGATAGGAGAGGCCTTGCTGTCTTTGATTGGGTTGTTCTACCTGGGTGGCTGCTTTAAAGTTTTCTATGGCTTTAGGCAGATTACTTCTTCTTTGTTCCATCAAACCCATGGTATAATAAATGTTGTCTTGATACTCCTGGTTCTTACCATCGGACAGCATTTTTTCGAAGGTTTTGTAGGCTTCATCTACATAATTGGGGTTCGCAAATCCGGAAACCGCCAGCTTATTCAGCTTGGCATGGAACATAATATCGTAAGGAGGATTCCCTTTAAGCGCATTGTCATAATACAAATAAGCCTCTCTGTATTCTTCGGCTTGCTGAGCAAGTTGTCCCAGAATAAAGTTCACTCTTATCTTATAAGTCTTGTCTTGAATGCCGGGTTGAACACGCTGAAGTAATTCCTTCACTTTACCATAATCTTCCTCTCTTTGGTATAGAAAGGCTAGGGTGAGCAAGTAGTCTACAGCCTCTTCCTGATTAAGTGCTTCTTGTTCCAGAAACTGCGATACCTGCATTGCCTGCTCAGGGCTATCCATATCCATATAGGTACGCATCAAAGCAATAAGTGCCTGATGTCTTGTTGGGTCGTCTTTGCTGTTCTGATTAATGTATTGGAATGTTTCGATAGCATACTGCCATTGAGCACGGAGGTAGCGGATTTTTCCAATAATCAGGTAGCTATCATCTACCCAGTCGCTAGTTTCCCACCATTCAATGTTCTGGCTAGATTTTTTAAAGGCATCGTCTAATTTTTCCTTGCTGCTACTTACGGTGGAGGAATCTACTACAGGAAAAATCTTCAGAATCTCATCGAAGTTGTATTGATACTGATCTTCAAAATCCTGATAAACTTCATTTAAATATAGGTCAGCGTAGAAATACCCGTTGTATCTGGCATTAAGGTTCTGATAACCCTTGGAGGCACAGCCCACAGTAAGCAGTAAAAATGCTCCGAAAAGTGCTCTGGTTATATTTAAAATATGCTTCTTCAAAAAGTAAAATTCCCGATCTAGCAACGAAATTAACAGCCAATTAATACAATATTAGTCAGGCAGTTGAGTAATAATCAATATTTTTGTCATCCTTGAATACTGTATAAGTGGCTCGAATAAAGAAGACTCTTTCTAACTGGCTGAACGCCCGTCATATCCTTATTATTCAGAATGAAGAAAACTTTTCTGAGAAGGCCACCTATAAATTCACTTATGCAAAGATCGCATTCTTTGCTTTTCTTATACTGGCTGCTGTTTTTTCATTGAGTTTCTATATGGTGAATACCATTCTGGCTCAGTGGTTCGACCCAAGATATGCCGAAAGACAAACAAGGCAAGAGTTGGTTGAACTCACCTTTGAGCTAGACTCACTCTCTTATGAGTTAGAAAGCAGAGACCAGTTTATACAAAGTATCAAAAAAGTACTTCAGGGAGATGTAACAACCAATGAAATTCCTGAAAGTGCTGAACCTGCTGAGGCAACAGACATGGACTATGCCCAGCTGGAAAAGACGGATAGCATTTTCAAATCTGAATTCGAGAAGGGAGTAGGCGGAGACTTTCTGCTGACTTCGAACATGGATAATGTAGAGCTTAGGAGTATCTATTTCTTTCCCCCACTAACAGGGTTTGTGGTAGAATCTTTTAACCCTCAGAAAGAACATTACGGAATAGATATAGTTTCTAAAAAAGACGAGCCTGTTAAAGTGATTACCGATGGTACGGTAGTTTTCACCGGATGGACTCAGGATGACGGCAATATTATAGCCGTACAGCATAGGGAGAATCTGATTTCCATTTACAAGCATAACTCTGCCGTAACCAAGTCTGTAGGAGATGTTATTTCTGCAGGAGACATTATTGCCATTATCGGAAATACAGGAGAGCTTACCAGCGGACCACACTTGCATATGGAATTGTGGTACAATGGTTCACCAGTAAACCCGCAAGAGTTTATTTCGTTCTGACCAGACATCAACTAAATAAAAGACCAACCATGTTTTCTAAAGAAGACAAAAAATCAACTGAAGACCTTAGCCAATCGAGTAACATCATTGGCAAAGAGACTGTTCTAGAGGGTAGTCTCGAGTCACCGGGCAATGTCCGGATTGAAGGTAAAATTTACGGCAACGTAAAAGCCAAGGCCAAATTTGTAATGGGTGCGGAAGCCTATGTAGATGGAAGTGTGGTAGCACGCTCAGCAGAAGTAGCCGGAAAAATTCGTGGTAACATCGAAATCTCTGAGATGCTTATTCTCAAACCGAGTGCCGTTATCAACGGAGATATATTAACGAACCAGTTGGTAGTTGAGCCGGGAGCAACCTTTAATGGAGGTTGTAAAATGGGTCACCTTGCTAAAGACATTGAAATCTCATCGCCTCAAAATCGTGGCACAGAAAAGGCAATCAAACGAGCCTAACGGCTACCTCAAATACTCACAGCTCGGTCTGCAGCTTTTTCTTACTATTGGTTTGTGTGGTTGGCTAGGCTATAAAATGGACCAATGGTGGAATGGAGGTAATTCCCTTTTCGTAATTCTTATGGTACTTATTGGTGCCGGTGGAGGCATATATCAATTATACAGATCTCTGCCTAAAGACTAGTTTCAAGTTCGATGTTTGTGACGAAACTTTAAACTTAAAACCTAGAACATTGAACCAAATAGACCTACCTTTGCGGCCATGAAAAGTTTGGGTCGCCAAATCATTGAATCACTGATATTTAGCTTAATCCTTTCTGGGATAGTCTTCGGATTGCAACAGATTGAGATGGAAAAATCACTGATTCATGATAGAATTTGGTCGATCATGATTTTTTCTGCGGTACTGGGTATCGTGGTAGTGGCCATCGCGCACTGGTCGCTCTCTACCTTCGATGCACAAACTAGACCAAATATATTTATAGGATTAACGGTTTTGAGAATGCTTTTGAGCATGATTTTTCTCGCAGCCGTAATTTTCCTTGGTTTGGAAGAAAGGGGGCTTTGGGTGGCCAACTTCTTCATACTCTATTTATTTTATTTAGTGTTTGAAATATATGCCATTCTGTCTAACTTGCGCGCGATTTCGGGAGAGGGTGAAAACTAATGATGAAAAGAAGCAGAACTAACATTCTCAATTTATTGATCACTAGCGCTTTAGTCGCTGTTTTTGGTCTAGCAAGTTCTTCAAATTTATGGGCCGCTTCAGGTGGTGAAGAAGCAACAGAAGAAGGTGGCGGCACCGACTTCATTATGCACCACATTAAAGACGACTATCAGTGGCACATTGTCACCCTAGGTCACACCCACGTGACTATTCCACTTCCTGTCATTATCTATGACTATGAAGAAGGGCTAAAAGTATTTATGTCTTCTCAGTTTTATGATGAGCACCACGAGCCAATTGCTCACGGTGGTTATATGATTGAGCATGGAAAATTGTTCAAGGTTGGTGCTGAGCACAACGATCCTGAGCATGCTGCTATGGTAGAAGAACACCACGGTGCGGGTGCTGAAGGCGACCATCATGGAGAAGAAGCAGAAGAAGGCGAGCATGCTGCATCAAGCGGTGAATTTCTAGACATTTCCATTACTAAGAATGTAGCTTCTCTTATCCTGAGCATGATTCTTTTATTCGGAGTGTTCCTTACAGTGGCTAAGCGCTACAAGAAGGGAATTGCTGCTCCTAAAGGTATTCAGTCTTTCTTTGAGCCCTTAATTGTTTTTGTACGTGACGATATTGCTAAAGTGAATATTGGCGAGCATAAGTATGAGCGTTTTATGCCTTACCTGCTCACTCTATTCTTCTTTATCTTGTTCAATAACTTATTAGGCCTTACCCCGGGTGCTGCCAACCTTTCAGGAAACATTGCAGTAACCATGTGTTTGGCTCTTTTCACTTTCTTCATTACCCAGTTTAATGGTAGAAAGGCTTACTGGACTCACATTTTGTGGACTCCGGGTGTGCCACTTCCAATTAGACCGGTAATTCTTATTGTAGAAGTGATCGGTATTTTCACTAAGCCAATTTCATTGACACTTCG
>JABXIP010000137.1 GCA_013373005.1 Cytophagia bacterium
CCCGGTAAAAAGCCAAGGTTCTCCCCCGCCTCCACAGCCGGTCTTGTGATAATGATTTTTTGAACCTCTTTGTTTTTTAAGGCTCGAACAGCCATAGCCACGGAGATAAAGGTTTTCCCTGAACCGGCCGGACCAATAGCAAAAACCAGATCATTGTTATGAACCGCCTCCACCAAGGTTCTCTGATTTTGGGTTTTCGGCTTTATCACGTTGCCGCGATTACCATAAACCAAGGTCTCATCGCTGCCATCTTTATCTAAATGACTTACTTCACTGCGTACATAAGATTTCACGCTTTCCTGAGTAACCTTGCCATATTTATGATAGTGCTTTACCAGTGACTGCACAATGTCATTGATTTGAATAATCTCAGAAGCGCTACCTTTAATCAACAGTTCATTACCTCTGGAAACGATCTTGCTCTTTGGAAAAGCCGAAGCAACCTCTTTGATGTTCGCATTCCCCACACCGAGGAAATCGACCATTGTAATATTATCTAGAGTTATTAGTTTTTCTACCAAATTTCAGATGCTTGTAAATGATTGTCTAAGCCTAAATTTTCAATATTTTTGCTTTCACTAAATTATAGAATTAACGCCAAACGCCACATATGACCCTTATCACTTTCACTTCAGATTTTGGACGGAGTGACCATTATGTGGCGCAATTTAAGGCGAGAATTCTTTCGGCATATCCACAAGCCCAAATTGTTGATATATCCCACGAAATAAAGACCTTCAACATCGCTCACTTGTCCCATACTTTAGGCTCTGTTTTCAGGGACTTTCCTAAGGGCTCCATACACCTTGTAGGTGGTAATATGCAGGGAGACTATCTGGTAGCCCAAATTGAAGAGCACCTGTTCGTGGTTCCAGACAATGGGGTATTGAGCCTTATTTCAGATCAGACAGCTCAGGTTTTCAAACTGAAGGTTGAAAAGAATCCGAATAAGGAAATCCCTACTGCTATAGCCCAACTGGCTCAAGGTGAAAAGCCTGAAAGCCTTGGCGAATCGATTACTGAATACAAGCAATATATGCGAAGAAAGTCTCGTGCAACTAAACGCGAGATTTCGGGCCATGTAATTCATGTAGACCATTTTGGTAATCTCATTACGAATATTGAAAAGGTTGACTTTGATATTCTGAGCAGAAGCCGCAATTACACCATATTCTTTGCGAGAGAAACGGTGAATTCGGTGCAAACATCTATCGATCAGGTTGACCCGGGAGATGTTTTTGTAATGTTTACCGATGGTGAACAGTTGATGATTGGCATCAATCAGGGTAACGGCAGCCAACTTTTAGGGCTCGAGTATGACAGCCCGGTAACCATTCAATTTGAAGAGTAATGCTGATTAGAATAGTTCGAATGACCTTCAAACCTGAGGAAGTAGAGCCTTTTTTAGAGCTTTTCGACCAAACCAAAGAAAAGATTCGTCATTTCCCGGGATGTAAGCACTTGGAATTAATGAAAGACTATAACGACCCAAACATTTTTGTGACCTATAGTTATTGGGAGTCTGAAGAGCATTTGAATCAATATCGATCCTCTCCTCTTTTTGGTGAAGTTTGGCAAGCCACCAAAGCCAAATTTGCCGATAAACCGGTGGCGTTTTCTTCTAAGAAGATTGTAAAGGTTTAATTTCCAAAACTTTAATCTTCGTCACCCTGAACTTGTTTCAGGGTCTATTGTAATGGTTAAATAGTGAGAAGATTCTGAAACAAGTTCAGAATGACGAAACCATGAATTTTCCTTTACCTCAAGGTTGTTTAATAAAAAATCTTTACTCATTTTTGCACACCCAATTTCAAGGAGGATATATCTTCCAAATGCCTAGGTGGCGGAATTGGTAGACGCGTTGGTCTCAAACACCAATGTCTTCGGACGTGCCGGTTCGACTCCGGCCCTAGGTACTCCTTTAAAAGGAGAGCTAAAAAGCTCTCCTTTTTTAATTTACCCAAATCCTATCTAATTATTAATCAACACCTTGCGATCTTAATTTTTGTATTTTATCCGGTTCGACAATGGCCAGATTTTTATGAAAAAATCAGACTTGCTCATCTAGAATTGCAATTACTGAGCATTCGATGTAGTACAAAAACAACTCCTTGCATTGATACAATTCCATTGTTGTGTAGTTTTTTCTGTTATCGTTAAAATGTACTTGACTATTTCTGACCTGGACAATGAAGTCAATCCCATCAAATAACTTTTGATCACCTTTTACCCTTTCAATTATAAGATCAAATTTCTTGGGAATATTTATCTCAACATTTAACAATGAAAGCAACAACCTAAATTGATTTGCAGCAGTTAAGTTTGAATTTTTATCCAAGGCCTTCCTTCTCGATTTTACAACCCACTGAAATAAAATTTCTAAAGAAATCTGGGATAGAACAATAGAATTGTTTGAATAGTCAGAATTGGATTTAGCTTCTAAATACCAATGTAAAACATCTCTTAAAACTGGTCTTTGCTTCTCATCAACCCAGATTGCCATAAACTTTGGCCAATATTCAATCAAGAAATCGGCATCTCTTTTAGAAAGGACTGATTCGAAATATCCTTTATATCTCCTTAGGAGTCTACCACTTACATCTTTCCAAACATTTCTTTCCTTTAGATACCCCTCTTCCAATATAGGCCTGGTTAGAGCCCCGCAAGCAAAGCTTAGAAAAAAACTTAGCCCATCAGAAATCTGATCCCATTTGTGCTTATTTATTGACCTTTTACCTTCTGTGCGAGTGAGTTCTCCAGAATGCGTAATTATGTAACCTCCAATTTCTTTTAACCTTTTGTACTTATTAAAATGTCCATCTACTGGCTTAAGTTGAATCTGATAATCATCCCAGTGCATTAATAAAACCCCATTTATCAAAGGGTCATCCATCTTTAAAGATTTATTCCTTATTAAGAGTTGAGGGAAATTTGGAAGTTTAAAAGTGATCCTATCACATTTACTAAATTTTGGAATCTTAAGCTCCTTGATAACAATAAACTTCACGCTATTATTAGAAGACCAATTGAGCAAATGAAGTTGACCTATTGGATCTGAGTCTACAAATAGCTGGAAAGTGCCATCATAGTCATCCTTAAAAAGATTAAAAAAATTATCTCTCGATTGACTCTGCGACTCCCCTTGAAGAATCACTGATGGTGCAGGATACCATTTAAAGAGGAGTTTACCATTTATAAGCATTTCAATGGTCTTGGATTTCAGCAAAAAAGCATCACTTTCCAACAACAGTATGTCCTCGTTCGGTTCTTCCATTAAAAGTTTACCTCCATTCAGATTTGAATAGAATCTTACACAGCGTTTGAAAGATACATATTTATTATCAAGCCGATTTTATTCTATGAATTAGTTGATAGATTTCATAAAGCCCATATGCTAAATAGTTCGACAACTGGCCGGTTGAGGGTACAAAAGCCTCGACTTGGTCGGGGCTTTTTCTTTTTCATCCCGACCGCAGCGGAGGGATCTACCTAGTAATAGCCACTTGTTCACATATTTTTCGCCTGGCTGATCCTTCGGCTTCGCTCAGGATGGAAAAAGATGCCGATTCTACGAAGCTCAGTTTTGCAACAGATATTCATGGTTATGACATTGGGCTACGCTGTAGCCGGAAACGTTGATAGCACTAATTAGTCTTAGCGAGACGCAAAGACTAGTAATAAGACTAATAATCATTTCACTAAAGCCCAGCTCCAGAGGAGCTTAATGTCATAAAAACCAATCTTAAAAAGGAAGAGAGCTCCAGAGGAGCGGAATATCGAAGCTCTATAGCCTACCTAATAATCACAATCTTGCCGAAGTCGTTATTGAAGGCTTTGTCTTTGGCAGTGCCGCGGTGGCCAAGGTCCTGTCCATTGGATTTTACTTGTACCCGATAGATATAGGTTCCATTGGCGAGTACATCGCCAAATTCATCGCGGCCGTCCCAGGCATATTCAGTGATGTTGTTTCCTATTCGAATGGGACCTATCTCATCCTGCGTTATCTCTCTCACCAACTTCCCTGATACCGTAAATATCTGAATCTTAATTTGGTCTGGAATTTCACTCCCAGTTAAAGTAAACACAAAGCGAGTACTCGTTGAAAACGGATTCGGATATGGATAGAAATGCGTAATAGTCGATTCACTTACTACCTCAAAGGTGATTTCGTATGGCGCAACACCTGCCCGATTACCTGAAGCATCAGAGGCGTTTACTTGCAGCATGTATTCACCATCGGCTAAAGCCTCTGGCTGGAACTGTACTTTGAAGTTTTCATTCTCCGTAGCTGGAGTGAAATTCACAAAACCATCAGAGAAGTTGATGCGCTCTAGGGTACAGCCTTCACAAATCTGCCCAAGGAAAATTTCAACCCCTGTAGTGTCTGTTTTGAACAGGTAAGGGTTATTATCCCTGAGCTCAATATCTACTGTTGGCGTTGGCGAAACCATGTCACCATCCACAATGTACACTCCATCGAAGGTCACATCCATCGCAGGGTTCACATCATCACGTTTAACGTTCAGGAAGGCATCGAGGCGAATAACATTGTTGGTATAATACTGCTCCTGTTCATCGCCCGGGTTTACAAAGATTTGAAAGTCATTCAGCCCAACCTGACCTTGTGTAGCAATCGGCACAACAAAATCTACCGATTCACCTGCAGCCACCGGAGGTATCTGAACATTCGCAGCTACTACATTAGAGGTGGTTTGATTAGTAATGCTATAGTTCACATTCAATTGTCCTTGAAAGTCGTAGGCCGAGATATTAGTAAATCTGAACTGCGCTTCGAAGGGCTCACCGTCTTGTAATTCTATTTGCTCGTTCTGGTCGTTCTGCAAGGTCAGCACTCCTTCAGGTACTCCCTGATATGAGACCGACCAATTTTTGAACTGTGGCGGTGTGGCAGAAACATGATCTGCCGCACTCAGGAATAGCCTCACAAAAGGATATTCCTGTGGGTCTATACTACTTAGGTCAAGTTGATCAATATTATTCAGTGTAAACAAGGTGGTTTCGGTGCCATCCTGTTTTCTTCCTCTCACTTCAAAAACCAATTCATCTTCCGTTGGCTCATCATCAATTGTCTTTAATAATTGCCCCCATTGGCTTACCGGACCAATAACTGGAGAAATAGCCGAACCACTATCTGTGCTGGCAAAAATGGAAGTCTGGAAAGAAATTTCAGTCCTAGAAGCATTTGTTTGAGCGCCTACAGGAATTCCTTTCACTATGGTAGAAGTACCTACAGTAGCACCTTTCACTCCATAAATAATCAAAGGGTCTCCTGCATCATTTGGGAGTTCATTAAAATCGATACCAACTCTGGCAAATTGGCTTTTAGTTAAATCGGTCCAAGATCCGTAATTCAGCTGCCCTATGCTGAACATCAATACAAAATCGCCAGTACCAACTTCATCCATATAGTTTTTAATGTAGGAATCCGCATCATCAATAGCGGAAATCAAATTACTATCAGGAAAACGATTCGTGACTTGTGGCACTCTTCCGCAATTCAATGGATCCTGCTCTTCAAAAGTTACCCCTGGTGTCCGGAGCACCACATAAGGTCTGCCGCTATCCTTATCGAATGCAATAGCATTAAGAGATTCCGGAGCACAGGCACCATTGGTAGCACTGCTAAATAGCGACTGATCATTAACTTCAATCGTCATTTCCAGCGGATCACCTCCCAATGGATGCAGGTTCCCATAGGTAACCACATTAATGGTGGTTTCATTGCCTTCAAAAATCCACGATTTAGTGCTTTGGTTCTTGGCAATTGAGCTAAGGCTTAAGTCTCTAAACTGATCAAACTCTGTTTGAGCCCAGCCCTCCACACCATTCTGAATATTCGTAAAGGTTGAAATCACCCAAGGGACAGGGGTCTCAAGTAATTCATTCTCAAAAATGGTTCGCCAGTAATATTGAATGGTATCATTCACTGTGTATGGCAAGAGGTTTACCTCCCATGTGGCCAGCCCTTTGCCAGTGAGATTATTGCTTTGCTTCCAGGGGCTATCGAAAGTAACGACCGTGTCAATCTCAACCACAAAATTCTGGTCATTGGCCTTTAAGTTTGCTGACTGAACAACGAGTTCGACAGTTTGCTTATCCAGCGTAGCGAAATTGGATGGAGCCGTATTGAAGGTTCCTGAGGCACCCAGAAAAATGGTTGCCGAAGCACTATTGTTGAACTCGCTACCTTCTTCAACATCATTGTCCAAATCCAGAAAAACCTCGAATAAATTCTCACCAAACGCATTCAAGCCTTGATTAGAAATCTGATAGAAAACAGTATCCCTATTCTTTACCGGAGGCACTTGTATTTCGGGCAAATCTATAAGTGTACCGTCTGGAAGGGTTCTTCGAACATTCACAGAAACCGGCCTATCCGTAGTTCTTCCGGCATTATTGACTACAACAGCCAGATTGAAGAATGGCGATGCAGCTGTTACCGGTAAATTATTAATAGAACGGGCCTTAATATCTTCTTCCCTTACGATATAATCTACCTTATCGTGACCAAAAATAGCAATGGAAGGATCTCCCTGGAGATTAGTTTGCTCTACTAAGGCATAGTCTGTTTCATTCATGGCAAACCCCTGCAGGTGCCTCCTTATGGCTTCCTGCTGAATGTGACCAATTGACTTAGTCATCCATAGTGTATCAGTGAACACTTCATAAAATACCCCTGTAAATTCGCGCAAGTAGCTTGGAATCCCTACATCACTATGTGCCAATACATTGATAGCGCCTTTGTCTTTGGCCGCAATCCAGTTTTCTGCAAAGGCATTGTAATGGAAAATCTCACCTCCTCGGCACCCATTCACAATCAATACTGGATACCGACCTTTGTTGTCATATCCATTGGCCGGATCAGTGGCGTATCCTACATCTATATCAGTGTAGTTGGTAGAAGAGTGACCAAAGAATGTGACAATACCGGTACCTCTATTGATCTCCTCAGAGATATTGATGTTCTGAACTGAGTTGTTATTGGTTTTTGAGAGATTGGTAACCGCAGCACCCAAATAGTCTTCAGAGGCAATCTGTTCAAACCCTTCAATGAATCCCCTAAATCGAAACAACTCTTCAGTTGTAAGACCTCCGCTTAGTTGGAGAATATTTTTTGACCAAGGCGAGTCTTTTATGGTAGCCTCTTTTTCAATCACTTTATCCAGGTAATTAGCCACCTGAGTTGGTGTAGTTACAGAAAGCCTTCCAACCGGGAAAGCCGGATAATGGTCTGTTCCATCAAGGCCTGTTGTATAAACCATATCGGAACCCGGAGCCCCCAATGTGGGCACCAGCTCCCTTGAAGCAATGGCCAGTGGGTCTGGAAGTCTCTGAGTTTTGTCATCAACCCTTCTCGATTTCCCAATTAGAAAAAGGTACTCAGGACTCGCTTCATTATATGCCTTCCGGACAAATCGCTTAATAGCTAATGGAGTGTATTCACCATATCCAAACTCATTGTAAAGATCAGTTACATCAGCATAATGCACATTCCAAGCCCCACCATCTACTGACTTTCTATAGTCTACATAAGCCTGAATGGGATCGGCATATGAGCCATCAACCGCCTGCTTTAAGTAAGGGTGAGAAACAATAAAGAAATTGAAATTGCTGATATCATTAAACTTGAAGGTTACTGGCTCCACCTCGGCTATTACTACATTTGCCTGTGCCTTGATGTATAGCTTTTTCTCTTCGCTCGAGCCGGAAATACCGGCAGCATAGTTGCCAGAAGTAGCCAAGCCGGAGATTAAAACCGGGTTTTTATAATCTGTAACATCATACAAAGCCGGAGATGCTGGGGGATTAGAAATTACAAGTTGTCTGTTGCTCGCGTTGGGCTGAATGTAGAAGTATTTGTCATTGTTAAAAGCATCAACTTCTCTCGGGTACCTTAATTTCATGTAACCAATGGACATATGATCTACCGGATACTCATCGAAGCCAACCGTTTCAACCCTAAAAACCAGTCGGCCATCAGCACTCACTCTATCCCAATTAAGTTGAAGGTTTTCTCGTGTTTCGAAATTGTTGAAAGAAAGTGTAAGGTCCTCAATCAATGGCTGAAGCCCTGCTTGAGACGGCCCTACGTAAGTATTAGCCCTATGAGCAGAGATATTATTGAACCCTATAATCTGGAAGGTCAGCTCTGGCACGGAAACACTCGGAAGCTGACCAGTTATTCCATCAAAAACAAAGTCTCTTTTATTGGTGCCGTTTGCTACATTGCTGGCTGTTTTGGTAATGACATTGCTCATGAACATCTGCCCAACATCATAAAAAGACCTCTTTACCTCACCGGTTGGGTTTCCTATAGGATAATACTGCCCAAAGCTGAAAACATCTGAGCGAACCTGTAAAATGGTCTCCTTATGGTAAGTAATGGTCTGAAGTCCGTTCGGACTGATATTCTCTTCCTGCATTCTTCTACCGGAGGTTTCTCCCACTGTGAGAAAGAAAGCCGTGGTATCAGAGAACATATTATAATAGGTGTGAATCTGATCTTGAGGTCTGTAGAACAATTCCGTGTCTTGCGTGCCATCATTCTTCCGACCCCAGAACTCTATGTAATCACCCGAGTCGAAAGAAGCATCGTCCATACCTACAGTTCTGATCGCTACTTCTTCTCCTCTATGGAATAGCTGAATCTGAGATGGACTTACATTATTTATATCGAACCCGGCATCTACTAAAGTCTGGTAGGTTATTCTATGGATATCGTCTTTACCAGTTTTAATTTTGAAATAGGACTGACCGTAGTTAATCCACTCGTTGCCTATTTGTTGAGCAAAAGATGCCTGAACCACCAACAAAAAGAAAACCAACAGCCTATTTCTCACTCTTATCCTCCTTTTTAACTATCCTTCGCTTGTTTCTGGCGTAAATCCCAGGCAGTTTTTCCAACGAATAGAGTATGGAAAAAACATGTGAATATGGCGATTCAGCCACATTGCCAATATCTGTAAGCGCATAGTCTATTGTAAAATCTTCCAACTTAAGGCCTACTCCAACATTAGGCTGAAAGGACCAAAATGTAGAGGTGCTTGGATTATCACCATAGCTAAAATCTTTTACCCTTTGAAAATTGCCAATCCCCATACGGAAGAAGAACTTATCTTCATAGTCGAACTCTGCGCCAATTTGTGGGTCAATTGAACTGAACTTCGATTTCACAAGCACATTTCTTCTACCATCGAAAGTGAATACAATGTCTGCCGAAGTAAGTACATCGACCTTGTCAGTAATTTTGAAAGATCTGGAAGCACCAAAAATGGCTTTGGGTAAGGTAATTTCAGTTGAGTTACCCGGAATTTCATTATTCGTTTGATTGAAAATAGGCCTAAGCTGATCCTTATTAATGGTCCATGAATTGAAGGTGGTGGTAATATCGCGAAGCATTAGACCAAAATTCCAGGCATTGTAACGGTATTTGGCTGAAGCATCTAGACCAAAGCCCCAAGCATCGGCAAAGTCACCAATTCTTCTTCTAATTATTTTGGCATTCACACCGAAGGTAAGTCCTCCACCTTCTACAAAAGGATCATCAGAAATAAAGCCCACACCACGAGCATAAGAAAACACGATGGCTAAATCTGAAGAAGAAAAGAAGTTGATTCTGGAATAGTCTATCCTTCCCTGATCATCAAACAAAAGCCGGGTATCCGGTATATCATCAATCCCCAAACGAATGATACCTAAGCCTAAATGACTGTCTGAGTCTACCGCCATGGCAGCACCGATATAATCGTAGTTAGCCACTCCGGCAAAGTAAGCCGCATGCTGAAAAGCAAACTGATAACGGTATTCAATATCGGTAAGGGCAGCCGGGTTCCAGTATATAGAGGTGACATCATCTGAAACTGAAGTCATTGCATTGGACATGGCAAGAGACCTTGCCCCTACGCCTATTGCCAAAAACTCATTGCTATACTTTGGAGAAGACTGAGCTAAGACCTTAAAGGAAGATATAAATAGGAGGATAAGTACCCCCCCCTTTAGCATGTAAATCGCAATGTGCTTCACGCTCATGTCTAAGTACAACAACCCAAAAATAATTATACCTACTGGAAATGCAGCATTTTTAACATTCAACATCAAGAAAGATTTTTTATTATTAAAATCCTCATTTTCTGAATCTTAAAGCCACTTTTTTACTACCCACACACAACAAGGTAATATTTTTTATATAGTACTATGTAACACATAGTACCTTCTTTCGTATATTTGCACAAGGTCTAAAACTTATATAGATGAATTTGGAGAATACACAGGTGCAAATGCGGAAGGGAATTTTAGAATTCTGCATACTGCACATCATTTCGCGAGGCGAGGTCTACGCTTCCGACATGCTTGAAGAGCTAACTTCTGCCAAAATTATGGTCGTGGAAGGCACACTTTATCCATTGCTCACCAGGTTGCGTAAAGCCGGATTGGTGGAATACAAATGGGTAGAATCCAATTCGGGTCCTCCCCGAAAGTACTACACAATCACATCTCTGGGTCAGGAATTTGTCGACAGTCTGGACAACACCTGGCAAGAACTGGTCAACTCAACCTCACAAATCATCACAAAAAAATCGAAGTAATGGTCATGAAAAAGAACATAAGTATCAATATAAGTGGCATCATTTTCCACATTGAAGAAGATGGGTACAAGAAACTCAAAGACTATCTGGATTCTATCAATAAGTATTTCAGCAGCTATGACGACAGCGAAGAGATTATCGCTGACATTGAAAGCCGCATAGCGGAAATCTTCCTTGAAAAACTTGATGAAGAAGGTAAGCAAGTCATTTCTAATGCCGACATCGATTTACTCATCAGCACTATGGGTAAGATTTCTGACTTCGAAGCCATGGAAGAAGAAGCTGGCTTTACCCCTGCCGGTGAGCCAAAAGAGCCAAAATCAGAAAGTAGGTCTACCAATAATAGTGAGAACACGAGCTATGAAAAGAGAAGGCTATACAGAGACCTCAATAACCAAATTGTTGGAGGGGTATCTTCTGGTTTAGCCAACTACTTCAATGCCGACCCTATTTGGTTCAGAATTGGTTTCCTATTGTTACTTGGAACAGGCTTTGGCTTACTAGGCTACATTATCTTATGGATAGTAACTCCGGGTTCTAATGACCTGAAGGAAGATGATAGCATTAAGAAATTCTACCGCGACCCTGACGACAGAGTCTTGGGTGGGGTGGCTTCCGGTTTGGCCAATTACTTCCGGACAGACGCCATTGTATTCCGGATACTCTTCATCGTATTAATCTTCGGTGGAGTAGGAATCATTGCTTATATAGTCCTGTGGATCATCGGTCCACAGGCTAAATCTCTTACAGATAAAATGCAGATGAAAGGTGAGAAAGTAACCCTTTCTAACATTGATTCTAATATTAAGAGAAGCAAGGAAGAAGATCTGAATCCAAAGGGAGAAGGTGCTTTCACCAAAATCTTGTTATTCCCATTCCGTTTGATCGGAAGAATTTTCAGAGCCTTGGGCAGTGCTTTAACACCTCTTTTGCTCTTTATTGCTGCGGCATTCAGAATCTTTATCGGAGCCATTATCTCATTAATAGGTATCTCGGTAATGTTCTCTTTACTGGTAACTGCAGGAGTATTACTAGGCCTGCACGATGGTGACTGGTTCTATTGGAGCGACACTGACTTCCCTATTCATATATTCTACAACACAGTACCTGAAATAGGAATCTTATTTGCCTTTGCGGCCATATTCATTCCTTTCTTGTATGTATTCATAGCTGGTATTACCATCATTGCCAAGCGCAAGGTAATGAGCAGCTCAGTGGGCTGGAGCATTTTGGGCATCTGGATGATCTCTGTTTTGGGAACTTTTGCTACAGTGCCGAATGTAGTTCGAGACTTTAGAGATGAAGGCTACAATGATGTTTCTGAAACATTCACCATGAATGCCGACACCGTTACGCTCTCAATAAGAGATTATGATGCGGACTTCAATGGTAGCATGAGGTATAGCCGCAGAAACAGAAGAAAC
>JABXIP010000164.1 GCA_013373005.1 Cytophagia bacterium
ACCAAAGCCTTGATGGCCGTTCTCAATCCAGGAGCAATATTCACTCCTTGAATGAGACCATCGTTGCCCACAATAGTAAAGGTTAATGCCGTTCCGAAGTCTACAATGATGATGTCTTCCTTATAGAGTAAATGACCCGCAACCGCGTTCGACACGAGGTCTGTACCAATTTGGTACGGCCTTTTGGTTCGCACCGGCAACTGTTCATAAATCTTCGGCCCTATAAATAAGGGCTCCTTATCAATTAGCGGTCTGGAAAACTCCGAAAGAATGTCATTTAGCTGTGGTACCACTGATGAAATCACAATGCCATCAACCTCTTCCAGCTTCAGATTAGCTTCCAGAAAGTTGAGTCTGAGAAACATCTCATACTCCATCTTATTCTTTACCGGAAGGGTATTGAACCTCCATTCATGAATCCACTCACCGTCCTTGTGAATTCCAAAGACAATGTTGGTATTACCGGCATCTATGGCTAAAAGCATATGGCGAGTTTAATGTTTAAAGTTCAAAGTTTAATATGTCTCATGCTAAACTTTGAACCTGAAACCTGGAACTTTAAACTAATCGATAAACTTAGGTGGATGCTGCTCATCGAAGTCGGTTGCCTCCTGATAAGCTCTGGCCACGCTCAAAATAGTTGCCTCATCGAACAAATTGCCAATGAAGGAAATACTGGTTGGACTACCCTGACCATTGTAACCATTCTTCAACACTACACAAGGATGTCCTGTGAGGTTAGTTGTGAGCAACTGAGAGCCGCCAAAGCTCGGAGTAACAATTACATCGTATTCCTTCATTAAGGCATTCACTTTCTCTACAAGCTCATACCGAGCACGGTTGGCATTGATATAATCTACAGCCGATGTAAATCTGGCCGCTCTGAAGAGGTTGGGCCATGCCCCAGCATTTTGTCTCACCAAAAGCGAGTCTCTATCTGAACGAGTAAGCGCATCGAAGGCCGCAGCAGCTTCAGCAGTAAGAATAGCCTGCATTCCACCAAAAGGCATATCAGAAACCCATTCAACGGGCTCCAATTTGGCACCCAGGCTCTTCAGTACTTCCAAAGAAATTGAATCATTCGCCCTTTGCGAACCTCTTCCAGCATCGAAGTAACTCTTCAAATATCCCACTCTCAACTTAGATAAATCGGCCTTTCCGGTATAGTTAAAAGGGTGATTCTGAACTGTCAAGTCTTTATTGTCTTCTCCTCTAATCACATCCAAGACAAGAGCACAGTCCAAAGCAGAACGAGTCATTGGACCGATCTTATCCATGGTCCAGCTCAAGGCCATAGCTCCTGCACGGCTTACTCTTCCGAAGGTAGGTCTTAGGCCGGTAACACCATTTCGGGTTGATGGAGAAACGATGGAGCCTAAAGTCTCAGTACCCAAAGCAAAAGGCACCAAACCTGCCGCTGTGGTTGAACCAGAGCCTGCACTCGAACCACTTGATCCCTGCTCTAAATTCCAAGGGTTTCTAGTTGTTCCCCCATACCAAACATCTCCCATGGCCAAGGCGCCAAGGGTCAATTTAGCTATCAAAACAGCTCCGGCATCGTCCAATTTCTTCACTACGGTAGCCAGTTCATCTCCTCTGTTCTGGTCTTTATAAGGCCCAGCACCCCAAGTAGTTTTGTAGTCTGGCACCGACATCAAATCTTTAGCTCCGAAAGGAATACCATGCAATGGCCCCAGATAGGTGCCATTCTTCAACAAATCATCAGCTTTCTTGGCCTGAGCCATGGCTCTATCTTCAGTGATGGTAATTACTGCCTGAAGTTCATCGCCATGCTTTTTGAGCCGTTCGATAAAAAATTGGGTCAGTTCTACTGAAGTGATTTTTCTCTCTTTGATCAAACTCGAGAGTTGTGCCACTGTGTAAAAAGCCAGGTCATTCTTATTGGCCGGCATCTGCACGTTGGTTGGTAGTTCCCAGTTCGAAGCTCTCTGAGTTGTCGGAATTGCCTTTCCGGTATGCTGAGGCCTGAAAGTGAAAGCAGGCGGAACACTGTTGTCTATTTCATATTGATGAAGTTCTTTAATACCTGACAAAGTCTGGTTGACATTTCTCAAAAGCATATCGATCTCATCTTGATTGAAATTCAAATCCATAATTTTTTGAGCAGCCTGAATGTCTGAGGCTTCAACGCCATCACTCTGTACCCAGCTGATACCGGCAAAAACACTTATTCCCATGACACCGGCAGCCACCAGACTTTTGGTATTGGTTAGAAAAGACAGTCGATTCTTCATCTTGATATTGGTTATACTTTAGTTTTGTAGTCTTGAGTTAAATTCAACATTTAGAATTCACATAAGTTATATAATCGATGGGGACACCACAAAGTTTATTTCCACAATGGATGCGAGGATTTTTACTAGCAGCCGCAGCCTACAATATTCTATGGGGTGTTTTCATAGGCTGGTTTCCAGAAACCTTCTTTCACTGGGTTACAGAAACGGTATGCGAAACACCATCTGTAATTACCTGGCAGGGAAGAGGTGTTTTATTAATGGCAGTCATTTACCTGACCTGTGCTATTCATCCGGGTAAATATTGGTTCCTTATTCTATTCGGAAGCATTACAAAAATTGCAGGAGCCATCTGGTTTTACTTTGCCATTTTAGAAACTGAAGTTGGAAAAAGAGGAGCCTTCCACCTGCTCATGAATGATCTGATTTGGGTGCCTCTGCTCCTATGGATTACATATCAGGCCTATCAGTATAAAAAGCTTAAGCCATGAAAGAACATTTCACAAGACTCTTTGAATATAACCTTTGGGCGAACAAAAAATTCTCTGAAGTGCTAAGAGCAAATGCATTTCAGAATCCCAAAATTCTAAAGTTTGTTTCTCACATAGCCAATGCTCAAATCATTTGGCTAAGCCGAATCAAGGATGAAGGTTCCTCAGTGGGTGTATGGGCAGAGTATAATCTCAAAGAAGCGCTTGAACTATTGGAGAGTTCTAGTCAAAACTGGCTGGATTATATCTATTCAGGAGCTAAAATTGATGGGGTAATCAGCTATAAAAACTCAAGAGGGCAAGCATTTGAAAGTCGAGCAGCAGATATTCTCACTCATGTGGCCAATCATGGCACTCACCACAGAGGCCAAATTGCCTTAATGCTGCGCGAAGAGAATATTGCACCTCCCGCCTCTGACTTTATTTTTTACGTTCGGGCTTAAAAAAAGATGAATTTCTTCCTTTTGTAAAGTGGAGTTCTTTGCTTCCTTACGAACGCTGAACCAGTTTTGGAGCTACCAAAGCAGTAAGGCTTGGTAGCATTGGCCTTGAGTTGATTGAGGTTAATGCTAAAGAAGAAACCCATCGATTTCTTCTCTGAAGCAAAGAGAGTTCCCAAGGTATGAGTGCCTAGTGTTATTGGACCATATCTAGCCGCTAGTCCTACCTCCGTATCTCCTTCAAAGTTGTAGAATATAGGCAAATACAAACCATAATGCCCTGTTTCATACCTAGGTGCAGCTGTAATGCTATTGGCATAACTCACCTTATAATCGGCTGGCATGAGCCAACTCAAATCTGCTACAGCCGCTACATTGATAAAAAAGTTGTTACCGAAGTTATAATCATAATTCAGGCGAAAAGCGGTGGGCATACTCACAGTGTACTCGCCACTTGCATCTGCTATTTGCAAGAAGGTTCCTAGAGAATCACGAAGTTCTCTGAAACTGCCAATACCATCTAGCCGAGTGTCTAAATTGAGGATATTGGCATTTGGATCCAGACCATTAGCTATAAATGAGGCCGATCCTTGTTCCAGTTTCATAACTCCAATATCAGTAATAGAAGCGCTTACTCGGAACTCATACGTAATGTCCTTATTCAAACTGGTATGTGCCCTGGTCTTCGGGTCGGCTCTATACACCACTCTTTCGTATACCAGACCAATATCTGCTCCACCAAATGTCAATCCAGCACCCTTGGGAAGAACTCTCATTTCTTCCACACCATCAAACTGCTCATATCTATCGAGGTTAGAGGAATATCCTGCTGCTAAGTCGAAGGTTGTTAAATCGACTATGCCGTTATTATCGATTGAATAATCAGCATCGCTGAGGTCTAACCACAAATGTCCGGTTGGATTAACAGCTTTTAGAGTTATCCCCATCTTCCATCGGTGAAAACCATCATCTTTTAGTAGGCCTCCGTAAGTAAAAGCAAACTCCTGCCAAGCCATTGTCGATAGCTTCAAGGATTCATTAAAATAAGAGTTATCTAAAAATGGCGGTGAGTTAAACCTATTGATTTGGTACACGAAATTGGGTGAAATGTCGGTTCCATTGGCCATGGCCCTAACCTTATATTGAAAAGCTATGCCTCGATTTCGTGAAAGTGAAAGTAGAGCTGAAATTCCTCCTAGTGATGCATTACCCATAGCATATCTTTCCTGAAAGCTTTCCTGTCGCACCAGCCCACTTCCTCCTCCTTCAGACCTGGTGAGCACCGCTATATCATTGGCTACATAGAAGTTACCATTGATAAGACTAAAGTCGAATTTATAAGGTGAGTTCGCTACCATGGCTGGCTGATTTCTGACACCAATAATACCCGAAAAGTCAGAATTGATGTATCCGTTAAATTGCTGTCCATGAACAATTAAAGAACCCGAAAACCAGAGCGTTATGAAGAAGAGTACAGGTCTACTAAAAATCATCATGTTTTATTCAAAGCCTTCAATGATTTTCAATTCTCTTCCCATTCTTCCAAAATTAAGTGGAAATCTTTAAGGTCAGCGGTTTTATATTGGCCTCAAAATGCTCAGCGAAACTTTACGCTGAATAACAAGGCAACAAAACCCATACTTACTCCTAGCAGACGTAAATAAATACAAATTATTGCATATGCAGCCTTCGCTCTCTAGAAGGCTGCTTTCGAATTCACTCTTTAACTCATTGCTCAAAACAACTCATTCAGAAGTCACTAATTAGCAGCAAAACATTTTCCTGACTTTGCATGAAAGATTTACCTTTATGGAATGAGTAAACCCGAGAAGTCCCTCTTCTTGCTAGACGCCATGGCGCTCATTTACAGAGCCCATTTCGCCTTCAGCAAAAACCCAAGAATCAATTCAAAAGGCCTGAATACCGGAGCCCCTTTTGGCTTCACCAATAGCCTTTATGAAATCATTGAGAAAAGAAAACCCACTCATATTGGTGTAGCATTCGATACCAGCGCGCCTACCTTCAGACATATTGAATACAGCGAGTATAAGGCTCAGCGTGAAGAAACTCCTGAAGACATTAAAATAGGGACACCCATTGTGAAAGACATTGTTCGGGCATTTAACATTCCGGTACTGGAATTGGATGGGTTCGAGGCCGATGATGTTATTGGCACACTAGCTAAAAGGGCGGCCAGAGCCGGTTTTGAGGTGTTTATGATGACTCCTGATAAAGACTATGGCCAGCTGGTTGAAGAGCATGTTTACCTCTACAAACCTGCATTTATGGGCAATGGAGTAGACATTATGGGTGTACAGGAAGTGCTGGACAAATGGGATATTGAAAGAATTGACCAAGTAGTTGACATGCTTGGCCTTCAAGGAGACTCTGTCGATAATATTCCGGGAATTCCTGGAGTTGGCCCTAAAACAGCTTCGAAGCTTTTGAAGGAGTATGGATCAATGGAAGCCATACTGGAACATGCTTCGGAGATAAAAGGGAAAATAGGTGAGAAAATTGCAGACAATGCAGAGCAGGGTCTTCTCTCCAAAAAACTAGCAAGGATTAATATCGAGGTGCCAATAGAATTCGATGAAAAGGCCTTGGAATATACCGGTCCAAATGTAGAAAAACTGAAGGCCATTTTTGAAGACCTGGAGTTCAGAACTACCCTAAAACGAATATTAGGTGAAACTTCAGGAGCAAGTACTGGATCAACCCCAAAACCTAAGCCTGTTGCCTCTGAGCAGATGGCACTGTTTGGAGACGCTCCTGCCCTGATAGAAAAAGAAGAAGTTCCTCAGCTAGATGAAAAACTGAACATCAATACCACCAAACACAACTATCATCTTATTGATACACCTGAGCTGAGAAAGCGACTGATCAAATATCTTTCGGCCCAAAAAGAATTCTGTTTCGATACAGAAACTGATAGTCTCGAGCCCATTGAAGCCAATATTGTTGGGCTTTCCTTTAGCTATGTTCCTGGTGAAGCCTACTATGTGCCTACACCTGAAAACAAGGCAGAGGCACAACAGATTCTTGAGGAATTCAGACCGGTGTTTGAAAACGCTGAGATTGGTAAGATTGCCCAAAACGCCAAATACGATGTACAGATACTGAAGAATTATGGGGTAGACGTAAGAGGACCAATTTTCGATACCATGATTGCCCATTACCTCATTGACCCCGACACTCGTCACAACATGGATGTGCTTTCAGAAAACTATCTGAATTACACACCAATTTCAATCACTGAACTCATAGGCAAAAAGAGTGGCCAACAAGGCAATATGAAAGATGTGCCTGTTCACAAGGTGGTAGAATATGCGGCAGAAGATGCAGACATTACCCTTCAATTGAAGAACATATTTGCCCCTCAGTTGAATGAAGGTAAAATTCAAAAGCTTTTCGATGAGGTTGAAATGCCGCTGATGCATGTTTTGGCCGATGTAGAATACAATGGTGTGAGAATAGATACCGAGACTCTGGCTACCATGTCTAAAGAACTGGAAGAAGCCAGCGCTAAGGCAGAGAAAGAAATATATGAGCTGGCAGGAGAAGAATTCAATGTAGCATCGCCCAAGCAATTGGGAGTAATTCTCTTTGACAAGCTTCAGTTGGTAGATAAGCCGAAGAAAACGAAAACAGGTCAGTATGCCACTGGGGAAGACATTCTCTCTAAACTGGCCGTTGAGCACGACATTGCCAACCGTATTTTGGAGTTCAGGGAATATCAGAAATTGAAATCAACCTATGTAGACGCTTTGCCAAATATGATTAGTCCGGTAGATGGGCTAGTCCATACAGACTATCGACAGGCAGTAGCAGCAACCGGTAGGTTGAGTTCCAATAACCCGAACCTTCAGAACATCCCGATCAGAACGGAGAAAGGAAGAGAGATTAGAAAAGCCTTCATTCCTCGCTCAGAAGACTTTGTTTTAATGGCAGCTGACTACTCTCAAATTGAATTGAGAATTGTAGCAGCATTTGCCAAAGACGAAAGCATGATTGAAGCTTTCAAGTCGGGTAGAGACATTCACTCCACCACGGCCAGCAAGGTTTTTGGTGTGCCGCTCGAAGAGGTAGACAGAGATATGAGAAGAAAAGCTAAAGAAGTAAACTTTGGCCTGATCTACGGAATTTCTGCCTTCGGTTTGGCACAGAATATTGGTATTTCCAGAACCGAAGCGCAGCAAATCATCACCGCCTATTTCAATGAATTTCCGGGTGTGAAAAGCTATATGGATTCTCAAGTGAACAAAGCTCGCGAATACACCTACGTTGAAACCATTTTAGGTAGAAGAAGGTATCTCCGAGACATTCATTCCAAGAACATGACAGTTCGTGGCCACGCAGAGCGTAACGCCATAAATGCCCCTATTCAGGGTAGTGCAGCAGACATGATCAAAATAGCCATGATCAATATTCATTCATGGATGAACGAAGAAAATCTGAAGTCAAAAATGATCATGCAAGTACACGATGAATTGGTGTTCGATGTACACAAGTCGGAACTTGAGCTGATGAAAGCCAAGATTCCTGAATTGATGAAGAATGCCATTCAGTTAGATGTACCGATGGATGTGGAAGTTGGTGTGGGCGAAAACTGGCTCATCGCCCACTAATCAATTATTGCACAAATGTAATTCGCTTCAGATAAGTAGGCTTAATGGCACTTTCTGCAGGAGATCCAATAGTCGGTTTTACATCATTGATATAGAGGTACTTTCCATCGGCACTAAACTGAAGATCGTTTGGAAGAGACAGTGAAGAATTGAACAAAGCACCCTCTCCATGACCTCTTTGCCCATTACCTACAAGCAGCTCTAAATTGCCTTGTAGGTCTAGCTGATAGATCTGATTTGCTGCTCTGGCCACCACGTATAGGTTGCCACCGAAATAGGTAATATGACCGTTGTTTCCACCATTGAATGAAGCGAAAATAGAGCTCTGACCATCAGGTGTAATTTTAATCACATTGTCGTTGCTGAAGTTGGCCACATAGATATTCTCATTCTCATCCATGGTTATGCCTTTAGGGCATGAGAACAGACTACCATCAGCAAAAGTGCTAACCTCACCTTGAGGTGTTACCTTCTTGATCATATTATTACCACAGTTTGCCACGAAAAGATTTCCGGCATTATCGAAAACCAATCCAGTAGGAGAAGACATTCCGGTAACATAGTCGCTCTTTGTGCCATCGGCTAAAATTTTGCTCACCTTTCCTCCTTGAATATTAGACTGGTAAAGGTTGCCATCAGGGCCGAAAGTATTACCGGAAGCACCAACTAGTCCACTGGCGAAAATGCTTTGAGTGCCATCAGGCGTTACCTTGTAAACGGTTGTTCCAGGATCACCGCTGAGTGTTTCCCCAAAGTCTCCGAGGTATACATTGCCCTCATCGTCTATCTCCAAACCTCCTGTACCAATAGGGAGCTCGGCAATAACTTCTAAAAAGCTCTCCTGAGCCAATATTATCGCATTGGAGTAGCTCAGCTGATTGGACTGAATATTACTTCCATCGGCAACTGACATGACAATAGCCTGATAAGAAACACCCTCTTCAATGGCCAATCCCTCAACATCTACCAGTGCCGAGCGCATAAAAGCTTTGATATTCGCATCGATTGGAGTTATCACCTCGTATCTACTGCTCGTTAGTCCTTCCAACTCCGTCTGAGTAATCTGACTAATTCGGCTAGCCTTGGCTATGAATACTCTGTATTCTGTAACAAAGGCTTCGTTTTCAGAAGGGGTAAAAGATATTCTGAAATCAGAGGCATCGGCATTATTGTTCAAGTCCAGTAAACCCACATTGTCTACTGAAATCTTTGTCGGATTCGGAGTTATCCCTCCATCATCACCACCTGAAACACAGCCAGACAAAGCAAATACAGTAAGAAGGAAATAAGCGATTGAAATTCTTTTCATAGGTAATTGAGTTCTTCCTTTGGGCCTGTGACCAAGCCCATACTTAAAAAACGGTGCCTCAAGTTAACTGAAACACTTTAATAAAAATTGGTTGTAATGAGAGTCGAATTATTCGCCTAAATTCAACGCTGAAAATAATCAACATGAGCTTTAAGGTTACTCAGTCAGAAATTGAGGCGGCACACGCCAGAATTCAGCCATTTATTCATCGCACTCCCATACTCACCTGTCAAAGTATTAACGATATGGTTGGGGCTAATCTATACTTTAAGTGCGAAAACTTCCAGAAAATTGGCGCATTTAAAGCAAGAGGTGGCATTAATGCTGTTCTCTCTCTTCCAGAAGAGCAAAGAAGCAAAGGTGTGGTTACACATAGCTCGGGCAATCATGCACAGGCCATAGCCCTTGCGGCCAAAATGGCCGGAGTTCCGGCCTACATTATTATGCCGAAAACTGCCCCTGAAGTCAAGAAGAAAGCAGTGGCAGGTTATGGTGCCGAAATTACTTTTTGCGAACCAACCCAGCAATCGAGAGAAGAAAATGCGGCCAGAATTCAGGAAGAAACCGGAGCCACTTTCATCTCTCCTTATAATGACTATTCGGTGATTACCGGCCAGGCAACCAGTGCCAAAGAACTAATAGAGGACCAAACAGATTTGGATATCATTATCGCACCGGTTGGTGGTGGGGGACTATTAGCAGGAACTGCACTTTCAGCTCATTACTACCAACCTGAAATTGCAGTTTATGCCGGGGAGCCTGAAGGTGCCAAAGACAGCTATCTTTCTATGCAAGCGGGAACAATCACCAAGGTGGAAAAACCTTCGAGTATAGCTGATGGCTTGCTAGCTAGTATGGGAGACAAGAACTTCGAAATTATTAAAGAGTTGGTGAAGAAGGTCTTTCTGGTAACTGATGAAGAGATTATTGAAGCCATGCGCATAATCTGGGAACGAATGAAAATTGTCATCGAGCCTTCCTGTGCCGTGCCATTTGCTGCAATTTTGAAGAATAAGGAAGTTTTTGCAGGCAAAAAGGTAGGCGTAATTCTTACTGGTGGAAATGTAGATTTGGCCAAGTTACCTTTCTAATTCTTTAGCCCATGGTTTAAACCATGGGCTAAAGAACCTCCGCCAGATACCTCGCAGTATGATTTTCTTCTTTCAGCTCTACCATATCCTCAGGAGTACCGGCAAAGCAAACCTCACCGCCTTCATCTCCACCTTCAGGACCTAAATCAATGATCCAGTCAGCACATTTGATCACTTCTGTATTATGCTCAATGATTAGGACTGAGTTGCCCTGCTCAATTAGGGCATTGATAGAATGCATCAACTTCCCGATATCATGGAAATGCAGGCCTGTAGTTGGCTCATCGAAAATAAAGAGCACGTGATCTTTGTTTGTACTCTTACCCTTACCAAGGAAATAGGCCAGCTTTACTCTTTGGGCTTCACCACCACTAAGCGAGTTGGAAGACTGACCCAGGCGGATATATCCCAAACCAACATCCTGTAGAGGAGCCAGTTTGTTGATGATTGATTTTTCATCTTTGAAGAAGTCCATAGCATCATCAATGGTCATGTCTAAGACCTCAGCAATGTTCTTCTCATTGTATTTTACTTCCAGAATTTCTTGCTTGAAGCGTTGTCCTTTACAGCTTTCACAGGTCAGATGAATGTCTGCCATAAACTGCATCTCAATCTTCACAACACCTTCACCCTGGCAAGTTTCACATCGGCCACCATCTACGTTAAAGGAGAAGAAAGCCGGCTTATAGTTTCTTTGTTTGGAAAGTGGCTGATCGGTAAATAAAGCCCTAATGGCATCATAGGCCTTCACATAGGTAACCGGGTTGGAACGAGACGATTTCCCGATTGGGTTCTGATCTACAAATTCAATCTGGCTTACTTTTCTTAAGCTACCTTCAATGCCTTCCATTTTTCCGGTTTGCTCGCCCACCGTACCGAGCATTTTGCCTAAAGCAGGGTAAAGAATTCTCTTAATCAGAGTCGACTTCCCTGAACCACTTACTCCGGTAACTACCGTCAATACACCCAATGGAATCTCAGCTTCGACATTCTTCAAGTTGTTTTCACGAGCTCCTTTTATGATTATTTTATCATTCCACTTTCTTCTGTGCTTAGGAACTTCCATCCTTTCCGTTCCATTCAAAAAACGTGCTGTGTGAGTTTGTCCATGGACTAATAAATCAGCCATGCTACCCTGAAAAACAAGCTCACCACCATGAGAACCGGCATCCGGACCGATATCTATGATTTCATCTGCCGCCTGCATCACCTTCTCCTCGTGCTCCACAACGACCACTGTATTTCCTAAATCCCGAAGTGATTTTAGCACAGAGATAAGTCTATCAGTATCTCTTGGATGAAGACCAATACTTGGTTCATCGAGAATATACATGGACCCTACCAATGCACTACCCAGAGAGGTTGCGAGCTTGATTCGTTGATATTCTCCACCCGACAGAGTATTCGTCAATCGATTCAGCGTGAGGTAGCCTAAGCCTACGCGCTGAAGGTAATCGATTCGGTTTTTAATTTCTTTCAATAATCGGCCTGCAACTTTCTGCTCATGCTGGGTCAAATCCAGCTCATCGAAGAAGGCCGTTAACCTGTCAATCGGCATCAAAACGAGGTCTGTAATCGACTTCTGATTGATCTTCACATAGGCCGCATCTCCTCTCAGCCTGGTTCCCTTGCACTCAGGGCAATTTGTTCTACCTCTGTAGCGAGAAAGCATTACCCTGTACTGAATTTTGTGGGTCTTCGATTCCAGATATTCAAAGAACTTATTGAGACCCTTAAAGTATTTATTCCCAGTCCAAAGAACTTCCTGCTCTTCGGCAGATAGTTCACTGTAAGTTCTGTGTATCGGGAAGTCGAATTCGATACCATGCTTCAATAATGGATCGAGCCATTTTCTCATGGTCTCACTTCTCCATGGAGCAATGGCACCATCATAAACAGAAAGCGTTTTATCAGGGATAACCAAGTCAGGGTCGATTCCTAAAATCTTACCGAAACCCTCGCAGCGCTTACAAGCTCCGAATGGGTTATTAAAAGTGAATAGGTTGACACTTGGCTCTTCGAATAAGATTCCATCAGCCTCAAACCTATCGGAGAAACTAGTTCTTCCTTCTCCGGGAATTTCTACGATGCAGTCTCCTTGACCTTCAAACAAAGCAGTTTGTACCGAATCACTAAAGCGAAACTGGGTATCTTCATCATGCTGAACAACCCCACGATCGATCAGGATTTCGATTTCCTCCTCCTTTAGCTCTTGTGGTTTCTCAAGCAGTTCTTCTATAAAATGTGGTTGCCCTGAGTAAATAACTCTGGTATATCCTTTCTGAAGCAGAATGTTCAGCTCTTCCTCCAGGCTTCTTTCGTCTTTTGTAATCAGGGGGCAAAGAATCATCAGTTTTGTGCCCTCTTCCTTCGCCAGAATAAATTCTACAATGCCGGTAACACTATCTCTCTGAACCTCATTTCCACTAATTGGTGAATAGGTTCTTCCTATACGGGCAAAGAGCAGTTTTAGATAATCATAGATCTCGGTAGTGGTACCTACAGTAGAGCGAGGGTTCCGAGTACTTACCTTCTGCTCAATGGCAATGGCAGGAGAAACCCCTTTAATGTAGTCTACCTCTGGCTTTTCCATTCTGCCCAAGAACTGGCGTGCATAACTGCTCAAACTTTCCACATACATTCGTTGGCCCTCAGCAAAAAGGGTATCAAATGCCAAAGACGACTTGCCTGAACCTGAAAGACCCGTAACCACCACCAATTTGTTCCTTGGTATAGCCACACTGAGGTTTTTCAGGTTATTGACACGCGCCCCTTTGATGATGATATACTCCTTTGGGTCGAGCTGATCTAGAGAGTTTTGTTCCAAGGAAATTGATGTAGACATGAGATTGCAAAGATAACAGAGCAGATTGCTAAATGTTATAATCAATAAAGTCTTTTACACCGAAGATTCTAAGGGTTTTTGGCATAATGATTGTTAATTATTCGGTGTCTCAAGCAGATTGTTCCGAAAAAAGAAAACGAAAGAAATAGTTAACAAATTTGCTTTGTTTTCAACTTTTAATACATTTGAGATTACTTCAAATAATTATTGCAAACCCTAACCAGCACAATATGATATAAACCTCTACGTTAACCTAACATTAAATAACATGAGGAAATATACTGTAAGCGATAGCCAATTGATATCGCAGTATAAAAATGGTAACGAAGAGGCGTTCGCTACGCTGGTAAACCGTCACAAGAAAAAAATCTATACCACCATTTACATGATCGTTAAGGATCAGTATTTGGCAGAAGACCTAATGCAAGAGGTATTCGTTAAGGTGGTAAAAACCGTCAAAAGCGGGAGATACAACGAAGAAGGAAAGTTTCTTCCTTGGGTTAGCCGAATAGCGCACAACTTAGCCATTGATAATTTCAGGAAAGCGAAACGTTACCCAACCATTGTAATGGAAGACGGTAGCAGCGTTTTCAACACTTTAGAATTTTCAGAAGACTCAATTGAGTCTAGACAAATAAAAGAAGATACTCATGCTTTGCTCCGCGACTTGATCAAAGATTTGCCGGATGCCCAGCGTGAGGTATTGATGATGAGACACTATATGCAGATGAGCTTTCAGGAGATTGCCGACACCACAGGTGTAAGCATTAACACTGCCCTAGGTCGTATGCGTTATGCCCTCATCAACCTTAGAAAAAAGATGGACAAAAAGAATGTTGCCTATGATCAAAACCTTTACCCAAGATGATTTAGTACGTTACATTTATCAAGAAACCTCAGAAGAGGAAAATGCTGAAATAATCAGCGCTATGTTGTTCGATGAAGAACTGGAGAAGAATTATATCGGTCTGAAGGAAGTTATTTCCGGCCTTGAAGCCTCCATGAAAGAACCATCGGATAAGACAATAGATGCTATTCTCAGTTATTCCAAATCTTACCACCTGCATTCCGTTGAATAGCTTATTTTAGCGGCATGACAAGGAAAGAAAGGTACGAGGCATTTGTAACCTACTTTAAAGAAAATCAGCCAGAGGCTGAAACAGAATTAAATTACAGCAACCCGTTTGAATTACTGGTTGCTGTTGTTTTATCTGCCCAATGCACAGATGTGCGCATCAATAAGGTAACTCCTAAGCTGTTCGCAGATTTCCCAAGTCCGGAACACTTGGCGGCTTCAAACTTCGATGAGCTTTTCCCTTATATCAGATCAGTTTCCTACCCAAATAATAAAACCAAGCACCTATTAGGCTTAGGGAAAATGCTGGTGGAAGACTTCAATTCTGAAATTCCAGAAACAATTGATGACCTACAGAAACTTCCTGGAGTTGGCCGAAAAACCGCCAATGTTATCACATCAGTAGTCTGGAACCAGCCCTCTATGGCTGTTGATACTCATGTATTCCGGGTTTCTAAAAGGCTGGGTTTGGTCAATCAAAATCTCACCACACCACTGGCAGTAGAAAAGCAATTGGTCAAACATCTAGACGAGGAAGTAATTCCTAGAGCCCATCACTGGCTTATTCTCCATGGCCGATATGTTTGTCTAGCCAGAAAACCAAAGTGTGAAGAATGCAATCTCATCCACTTCTGCCGCTATTTTGAGAAGAAGGAAAAGATCTCTCGATAGTTATTTTTCGTAAGTTTAGTCTTGTGGGGCAGCGCATTCTATACATTCACCAATACTTTAAAACTCCTCAGGAAGGCGGGGCAATTCGCTCTTATTATCTGGCAAAAGGGTTGGTTGAAAATGGGTTTGAGATAGAAATGCTCACCACTCACAATGAGAGCAATTATACGAAAGCCAATATTGATGGCATCAAGGTGCACTATTTACCGGTGAACTACACCAATGAAATGGGCTTCATTAAGCGCATTTGGTCTTTTCTGAAGTTTGTAAGGCTGGCAAAGAGATATGCCAAAAACATCCCGAATATAGACAAGGCTTATATCACAAGCACTCCCTTAACTGTGGGGCTTATTGGCCTTTGGCTTAAGAGGAAAAGACAGATTCCCTACATTTTTGAGGTAAGAGACTTGTGGCCAACCGCTCCTATTGAGTTAGGTGCCATTAAAGGCAAACCGTTCAAAAACTACCTCTACAAACTAGAGAAGAGAATCTATTCAGAGGCCGAAAAGATTGTGGCTCTCTCTCCCGGAATGTGTGATTGGGTGAAGAAAGTGGCACCAGAAAAGGAAGTCTATATAATTCCAAATATGGCCGACTGTCAGTTCTTCAAAAAGGAATTAAAGGATCCTAAACTGCTGGAATTCTATCATGCAAATAAGCCTTTTGTGATTACATATCTGGGCAGTATTGGCGTGACTAACCACCTTGAATACTTTCTCGATATTGCTGCTGAATGTAAAAGGCAAAAACTCAATATTGACTTTAAGATTGTGGGTCAGGGCTCACAGCTCAGCAACATTAAGCTCCTTACTTACCTTAGAAAGCTCTCCAATGTAGCGTTTATTGGGCATCAGAATAAAGAAGGAGTAAGAAGAATACTGAATATTACGGATGCAACTTATGTCTCTTTCGCCAATATTCCGGTGCTCAGCACTAATAGCCCAAACAAACTATTCGATAGCCTGGCAGCCGGTAAATTGACCATTGTTAACTCTCCTGGATGGACCAAAGCACTAGTGGAGGAATATAAGTGCGGGTTCTATGCCGATCCAGAGCAACCTTCAGACTTTACTGAAAAGCTTAGGCCATTCCTGGAGCAAGGAGATACTTTAGAAAGCTACAAAATTAATGCTCGCCAAATTGCCGAAAAGCTATA
>JABXIP010000217.1 GCA_013373005.1 Cytophagia bacterium
CCAGTATACTTAGACTGAAAAAAGAGATTTTTTTCCATGCAGGCTGCTTCTGAATCATCAGCCAAAAGCACCACTTCACTTACATCAAGACTTAAGCTATCAGAAGGAACAAAGAGAACATTGGCCTTTATTCCCAGATTAACTGTAAATGGAATTTTACCGAAAGTAAAAAGATGCAAGGCATGAGGAGATTTCTGGCTTAACTCGAACCCATCGAAAGTTAAGGAAGGATAAAAATTAGAGTATACCAGCGCTTCATTGGGTTCAAAAGTTTTCATGCCTTGCTTAAAACCCGAGCTTCTATGAGTAAAGAAACTGGTGTCTGTTTCCTGCATAATAATGCTGTGAAAAGGAGGAATTCTTGCATTGGGGTCGGCCTGCTGTACTAACCTCCGGAAGGAGGAATTTGGGCCCCAATTAAGGCTCAGCTCTGATGAAAAATGCTGGTCTGCAATAGGCAGCAGAATAAATGGATCGGTACCCTTTAAATCTTCATCAAAACCCATAAAATACTGAGCCAATAAAATCTTTTTGTTGGCTTTAATCTTTACAGCTTTATTAAAAGTCATGGTTGCAAACTCACCAGAGTTCAACAGAATGGTATTTGAATCATCTGCTGTTGTTCGTTCAACCTCAGTATTATTCTCATAGGCCAGTATTTTCACCAAATAAGCACTAGAATCTAATTCAAATGGCAAAAGAGAAAATGAGCTACCCCATTTATCAGTTGAGTAAACCTGTGTGAAAATGTGTCCTTCATTGGTTTTATTTCCAATGGTGGTTCTAGATGCACCAGAGAAAACTGCAAATGGTTTACAAGTTTCATCGAAATCGGTATTCAACTCAATAAAGGTACCTGTTAAATCTCCTTTACTCTGGACTTGAAACCTTTCTCCTCTGTCGAGTTTAATGGTGAAGGGAAATCCCGCTGGATGAGCCCTGGTATCTACAGATGGAATTATATCGATGTATGTATCATCTCTAGTGGCTACAATAACTATTTCTGAATTGAGCTGATCGGTTAATTCATTATGAGACATCACATAATATTGAGTTCCAAGCTCTCTAACAGGTAAAACCATAGTTCCATCGCCATGATTGTAATCTTCTCCTCTGTAGTGTTTGGTAAGAAGGACTGTTATGTCAATATCTGCTTCAACATGGATACTAAAAGGATCCTTGCCTTCCTTAATTCCCATAAAGGTCCTCTCGTCTACCTCATATCCCCAAACGACAGGAGCCTGAGATAGCCGTCCATTATATTCGAATGTAACGCTCTCGTTTGTTGATGGAACCGTAAGTACAACTTTACCCTTCTGATCATCAGGGTAAGCTGCAGACATGGTTACAAAAACTGTAGGGACTTCACCCGCTTGTGCCTCACCACCCAATACACTGAAAAGGAACTCTCTACCAATAAGTGAGTTTTGAGCAGAAACAGAAAAGCAACTCAGAAAAAGACTTAAGGCGCCTACAAGAGGCAGTGTTTTCCTGAATTGCTTCAAAATTAATGTGGTTTAATTTAAGGTAGATTTACAAATCTGGCACCATGCTCTTTCTAGTTGTCATTCTTGGTAACAATTTCCACAACGCCACCGGATGCCTGATCTCCATAGGCCATGATAGCCTCACTACCATTAAGTACTTTGAATCTTAGGATATCAGCAGGTTGAACATTACTCACTGACTGATAGTCATAACCCATATTCTTATTGTTTAACACAAAAAGTACTGTTGAGCGGCCAGTATAAGCAAGGTTATTAACTGAGTTTCTGTTAGCCTTGAGCCTCACGGTGAAGTTATTGCCGTAACCATCAACGAATAGTCGACCATCGCTTCTGAGAGCATCTCCAAGGCTTAAGTATTGAGAATAGTCTTTGCCTCTTTTACTGTAGGCAACATCGCTACAAGATGTAGCAGAAAAAATAAGTGCTGTTGAAAAAAGCACCATTAGGAGGTTCTTCATGATTAGTAGTTTATTTTAACGAATTTAGTCACTATTTAAAACAAATACAGTGCCACTCACCCTTATTTCAGAATAAATTACTGTGTTTGAATTGAAAGTAGTCTATTCAATAGGAATAACTATTTTTACACCTTAAAGAAACACTAATATGTCGCATAATTTATTGAAAGGAAAAAGAGGAATAATCTTCGGAGCACTAGATGAGCGTTCAATCGCCTGGAAAGTTGCTCAGGTGGCACATGCTGAAGGTGCCTCTTTCACGTTAACCAATGCCCCAATCGCTTTGAGAATGGGAACCATCAACAAGCTAGCCGATGAGTGCAATGCTGAAGTCATTCCGGCTGACGCTACCTCTATGGAAGACTTGGAAAACCTATTCACCAAATCTATGGAAGTACTTGGTGGAAAAATAGATTTTGTCCTTCACTCTATTGGAATGAGTCCTAACGTAAGAAAGGGAAAAGACTATGGAGACCTGAACTACGACTGGTTAATGAAGACTCTTGATGTTTCTGCCATCTCTTTCCACAAAGTGATGCAAACTGCCGAGAAACTCGATGCTATGAATGAATGGGGTTCTATTATGGGGCTTTCATACATTGCTGCTCAACGTACCTTCCCAGACTACTCAGATATGGCTCAAGCCAAAGCTATGCTCGAGTCGATAGCAAGAAGCTATGGTGAAAGATTGGGTAGAATGAAGAAAGTGAGAGTAAATACTATTTCTCAATCGCCTACCATGACAACTGCCGGTACAGGCGTTGGAGGTTTTGATGTATTCTTCGATTATGCCGATAAAATGTCGCCATTAGGCAACGCCAGTGCTGAAGCTTGTGCTAACTATTGTGTAATGTTCTTCTCTGACTTTACAAAAATGGTAACCATGCAGAACTTAATGCACGATGGTGGTTTCTCATCTTCAGGAATCACTGATAGACTCATTGAAGACTTGAAAAAGTAAATCATATTGGCCACCTTTTAGGTGGCCTTCTTTATTTTCTATGCTGGTTTTTCCCAACGCCAAAATAAATCTTGGACTCCAAGTCACTGAGAAACTCAGCAATGGCTACCATGCCATCAATACTTGCTTCTATCCCATTCCGCTCAAGGATGCCTTGGAGTTTGTGCCTGCCAAGAAGAAAACCTCATTCAATTCTTCCGGATCATCTATTCCTTCAGATGGAAAGGATAATCTGGTATTAAGAGCCTATAAACTGCTGAAGAAGGATTTTCAACTTCCGGAAATTGATATACACTTACACAAGCACATTCCAATTGGAGCCGGACTTGGAGGCGGTTCGGCAGACGCAGCTTTTATGCTGAAAGCATTGAACGAATACTTTCAGATTTTCCTGGATGACAGCATTTTAGAAGACTATGCTGCTCAATTGGGTAGTGACTGTCCATTCTTCATCAGCAATCAACCGGCACTAGCCACCGGAACAGGAACTGAACTGACCCCCTTCGAATTAGACCTATCGGGTTTGTACATGGTCTTGATCAATCCCGGCATTCATATTTCAACACAAGTGGCTTATTCCGGTGTAAGGCCTAAGCAACCGGAACATGAGTTATCCACTATACTGAAGTCTAATGACTTTGGACTCTGGAGAGATCAGCTGGTAAACGACTTTGAAACCTCAGTTTTTGAGAAGCATCTTGAATTGGCTGAGATTAAAAGCATCCTTTATAAAAATGGCGCTCAGTATGCAGCCATGAGTGGATCTGGGAGTAGTATTTTCGGAATATTTAAAGATCAACCAGCGGAGATTGCTGAACTGAAAGAAAAGTTCTTTTATCAGATTATGTTGCTCTAGCCTATTTCTTCGTATTTTAATTTAATGCGAAGTTTCATTGTCTTATTTCTTATCAGCAACATCATGCTGGCTCAATCTCCAGAATTCAACATGGAGATTTACGCTGAAGAAAATGACAGTACCATTCTTATTCTTGGTAACAACGCAGAGTTTTTCCCGATTTCCGTGAGTCTCGAAGTAGATCTTCAAGGAACAAGACTCAAAGAAAAACTCCCTAAATACAGTGTGCTTGAACCTAAAAGCAAGGCCATTCTATTAGCCGTAATTTTAAAACCCATTAATGAATCTTGGTCGTATCGTTTTGCCTACAACTACAGCATGGGTAATGCCTTGGCTGTCCATAATGATGACTACGCTTATCAGCTACCCTTTCCCAAAGGACAATCCTATAGGCTGACCCAAGGCTACAATGGCAAAACAACCCATAGAGGTCTTAATGCACTTGATTTCACCATGCCAGAGGGAGAGAAAATAACGGCCGCCAGAGAAGGAACAGTCATAAGAATTAAGGAAGATTCTAATCGTGGCTGCCCATCGGCCAACTGTGCCAATGATGGCAACTTCGTTACCATCTTGCATGATGATGGCACTATGGCCGACTATGTGCACCTTAAGCAAAATGGTGTTTTGGTAGAATTAGGAGATCAAATTCAAGCCGGGCAAGAAATAGCTATTAATGGAGCTACAGGCTGGGCATCTGGAGCTCACCTTCACTTCGTGGTATACACCACGGGCAAAAATGCTCAGGAATCCCTCAAAGTAAAATTTGAATCCGCACCGGGAAATATTGAGTTATTAAAAGAAGGAGAACTTTATACCGCCTTTAAATAATCAGACTTGAACTGATGGCAGCTTAGCATTACGCCTTCTGTAAAGTCTTCTAGCCACGGGGTAAGCAAGTACAGCCAGAATAATAACCAATGTTCCCCAATAGAAGCCACCACTCATTTGTTCTTCTTCACCATAAATAATGAGTGCCAGAATTATTCCATATACCGGTTCAAGATTGACGGTTAAGCTCACAGCAAAGGCAGTAATTCTCTTCATCAGCTCTACAGAAGCTGAAAAGGCGTAGACGGTGCAAATACCAGATAATAATAAAAGAAGTATCCAATCTCTTAAGACCGGTACTTCATAAACGCCTCCGGTTCCCAGAATAAATGATTTATAGAATGGAATAAAAACAATCAGGCCCAAAGCCGCAGCTGTCATTTCGTAAAGCGTAATGCCATAAGCAGGATATTTGACAGTAAACTTGGAGTTTAACACGCCAAAAACAGCAGCCAATAGTGCCGAAATCATGGCCATCATTAAACCTGCAGCATGGGTAAACTCAAACTTAAAAACAAGGTATAATCCGAAGATCACAACCAACCCTAGAAATACCTGAAAGGCTTGAATTCGCTGCCTTTTGAACAGGGGTTCAACCAAACTGGTCCAGAAAGTGGTCGTGGCCATTCCAGCCAGGCAAACCGAGACTGTTGAAATTCTAGCCGACTCGAAGAAAGTAACCCAATGTGCAGCAACCACAAGGCCTGTAAGAAAGAGTTGGCCAATTGCCCTGTAAGGTAGCACAAACACCCGCTTTCGGACCTTCATTAATACCGCGAGAATCAAAGCTGCCAGACCTGTTCTGTATAGAACCAGATCAGCAGTCCCCAAAGTCATCTCATTACCAAGAATGGCTGTAAAACCCCATATAAAAACGATAAAATGGAGTTTTAGATAATCTCGAACAGAAGGTGTTTCCATTATTTAGGCACAAATCGGTATAAAAGTACACCAATCGCAGTAAATATTATATTAGGTACCCAAACTGCTAATAAAGGATAGGTAGCACCAGTTTCTGCATTGCTTTTAGCAGCGATAAAAAGGATGATATAAATGAAGGCTATCATGAAGCCCATAGCGATTTGAAAGCCTACCCCTCCCCTTGTTTTCCTTGAAGAGAGAATCACGCCAATGAAGGTTAGAATAATGGCTGAAAAGGGCGACATGTAACGCACATACTTCTCAATCACATAGATCGGAACATTGTCCGCTCCCTTCATTTTCAGGTCAGCTATATGATCATTAAGCTCATTTAGCGTGAGCGTTTGTTCTAAGCTATTTAAGTTTCCGAAGTCTTCAGGCCGCATGTTCAATACAAGTGTGGTATCCTTGTTTGGCTCATTCTGATAAACTTCACCCATCTCATGAAACTCCCGATAATTCCAGTTTTGGGCTTTCCAGGCCAATTCTACGGAGTCCCATTTAATTTGTCTTGCTGCAAATTTCCATTCCACTGCAGTACCCTTTACCTCTTCCAAAGTAAATCTATAAGCAATATCTCTATGGGTATCGTAAGAAGCTATATAGGCATAAGTGGTTGGGCTCACTTTAAAATGAACATCTCTTTGGGAGAAATTATATTCTTCGTCAAAAAATTTCCTTTCGAAAGCCACCCTGAACTTGTTGGCTTCCGGAATAATCCATCCGGTGAAAATAAAGCTTACAATAGCTATAATTACTGAACCAACAAGGAACGGTCTAAGCATTCTCGGATAACTCACCCCGCCACTTAAAATGGCAATAATTTCAGTATGACTGGCCAGTTTGGAGGTTACGAAAACAACCGCAATGAATACAATAATGGGCGTAATGAGGTTGGCTATATATGGGGCATACGCAGCAAAATATTCTATAATGAGCCTTGTAGGTACATCATTTTTAATGAAACTCTCATTACGTTCTGAGAAAGTAATAATGAGCACAATCGCCACCAAAACTCCCAAAACAAAAAGGAATGTGGTAAGGAATTTAATCAGAATGTACCGATCTATAATTTTCATCATAATCGGGTAGTCACTTTTTTAACCATTTGGTTTTTCCAATCAACAAACGTGCCTTTCTGAATCTGCTCGCGAGCTTCCTTCACTAACCATAAATAAAAGCTCAAATTATGAATTGAGGCAATCTGCGCTCCCAAAATTTCTTTACTGATGATCAAATGACGCAAATATGCCTTAGTATAGAAAGAATCTACATAGCCACCAAGGTTAGGGTCAATCGGACTAAAATCATCCTTCCACTTTTCGTTACGAATGTTGATGATACCCTCAGAGGTAAATAGCATTCCGTTTCTCGCATTTCTGGTTGGCATCACACAATCGAACATATCAACCCCAAGAGCGATACATTCGAGAATATTTTCAGGTGTACCCACCCCCATCAAGTAGCGTGGTTTGTCTTTAGGGAGAATATCGCAAACTACTTCGGTTTGCTCATACATCATTTCATGAGGCTCTCCTACTGAAAGACCACCAATGGCATTACCCTCTCTTCCAAATGATGCTATGGTCTCTGCAGACTTGATTCTTAGGTCTTTATAAGTACTTCCCTGAACAATCGGAAAAAGCGTTTGATCGTAACCATACTTCCCTTCGGTTTCATCGAATCGGTCGCAGCATCTCTTTAGCCAACGGTGGGTCATTTCCATAGACTCTCGCGCATATCCATATTCACATGGATAAGGTGTACACTCATCAAATGCCATGATAATATCCGCTCCAATGGTTCTTTGGATATCCATTACATTTTCAGGAGTGAAAATGTGTTTAGAGCCATCAATATGAGATTTGAAGGTTACTCCCTCTTCCTTAATCTTTCTTGTTCCTGAAAGAGAATAAACCTGATACCCTCCGGAGTCGGTTAGAATAGGTTTTTCCCAACCATTGAATTGATGAAGTCCACCGGCAGCTTCAATGATTTCAAGGCCAGGTCTAAGGTATAAATGGTAGGTATTGCCAAGAATAATTTGAGCCTGAACGTCATCTTGCAACTCACGCTGGTGAACTGCCTTGACCGTTCCGGCCGTACCAACAGGCATAAATATGGGTGTTTGAATCTCTCCATGTGCTGTTTTCACAACCCCTGCCCTCGCCTTTGAGCCCTTATCTTCTGCAATTAGCTTAAAATCCATTTACTTGATTTGAAGGCACAAAAATAGCAGTATTGCTTAATTCTATTTTCTTTGGCCCTTATTGTTTTCGGCATGAGCCCCATTCTCTTCGTCTTTATTTCAATCACAGCCCTTCACATGGGTTTTGTAATGTTATTAGGTTTTCGACTTTTACAATTCAATCAGTCAAAAAAGAATACAGATCACAAGAGTATCTCGGTAATTGTTGCGGCTAGAAATGAAGGATCCAGAATTATCAACCTTATTTCTCAATTGGCCGCCCAAGAGTACAATGATTTTGAAGTTATACTTGTCAATGATCGCTCAACTGATGGTTCAGGCAAGATAATAAATGAATTTGCAGCCTATTATGACTGGCTTAAACCGATTCATATTGAGGCACTCCCTGAGGGCTGGACAGGCAAGAAATATGCACTATATTCAGGGGTGAAGCAGGCTAAAAATGATGTTTTAGTTTTTACTGATGCCGATTGTCTACCTACTTCTGAGAATTGGTTTGATGAAATATCTGCTCATTTTGAATCAGAAGTAGACATCGTGCTAGGCTACTCACCTTATGAGCCACAAAGCAGTTTTCTGAACTCATTCATTCAATTCGAAACATTATTAGTTGGGCTTCAATATTTAGGATTCAGCCTCTTCGGCAAAACCTATATGGGTGTTGGACGCAATATGGCTATTCGTAGAAGTAGTTACGATCTAGATTTTCTGAAAGCCATTAAAAACTTAGAAGGCGGAGATGATGACCTAATGGTCAGCCGTTTAGCTAAAAAAGGGAATACCAGCATTATGCTCGAAAAGGAGTCTTTTATCGTTTCAAAACCAAAGACTAATCTCAAAGACTATATTAAACAGAAAACCAGACACTTATCGGCCGGGAAACATTACCATAAAAAAGACCAAACGCTTTTGGGAATTTTTACGTTATCTTGGTTGGTCGTATGGGGTTTGCTCATTTACCTGATCATTTCAGGGGCAAGTCTCAAAATAGTTTTAATGGTTTTTGGTATAAGGAGCTTGGCTGTTTATCTGATTATAAACCGATTAGGTCGAAAACTTAACACTAATATCAATTTTTGGGCACTTCCCTTTTTAGATTTTTGTTATTGTTTTTATTATCCTTGGGTAGCCATTAAAGCGCTGGCAACTAAGCAAGTTGAATGGAAGTAGGAAAGCAATTCTCGAAGAAAGCACTCGAAGATTTTAAGTTGATTGACGCAGCCGTATCCGGCTTAGACGAACAAGCTTATGCCGATCTGATGAAACGGTATAAAAAGCCTGTTTATCATATGATCCTTAAAATGGTGCGCAATGTCGATGACGCTGAAGATTTGACCATCGAAGCTTTTGCCAAAGCCTTTAAAAATCTGCACAAATTTAAAAAGGACTTTACCTTTTCCACCTGGCTCTTCAGAATTGCAACCAACAACACGATTGACTTTATCAGAAAGAAAAGGCTCGACACCATGAGTTTGAATACTTCTTTCAAAGACGATAATGGCGAATCCGTCACCATAGATGTTCAGGATGAAAAGACTCTAAATCCACAAGAAGAGGCCATTAAAGCTCAGAAAATTGATTTAGTACATATGTTCGTTGGCAAGCTTCCTGCTAAATATCAAAGACTCGTTAAGCTGCGTTACTTCGATGAATTGAGCTACGATGAAATTGCTCAGGAGCTTGATGCACCTTTAGGAACTGTAAAAGCACAGCTTCACCGCGCTCGTGAGCTTATGTATGATTTAGTGAAGAATAAGAAAGAGCATATCTAAGCGCTTCTATTCTGATTACTTCCTCCCTATCTTTGCGGCATGAAAAACCTACTCAGGTATTTCCCTGACTTAAGCGAAAAGCAAAAAGAACAATTTGCACAGCTACCAACACTCTATACCGAGTGGAATGAGAAAATCAATGTGGTTTCTCGAAAGGATATCGAAAACCTAATGGAACGCCATGTGATCCATTCTTTAGGCATTGCCAAAGTTCAGGCGTTCAAACCCGGAACTCAAATCCTAGACGTTGGTACTGGGGGTGGCTTCCCTGGAATACCGCTTGCCATTCTTTTTCCTGAGTCAGATTTTTTATTGGTAGACAGTATTGGGAAGAAAATTAAGGTAGTGAATGAGGTAGCTCATGCACTTGGCCTGCAAAACGTTCGAGGAGAGCATATTCGTGCAGAGCAGGTGAAAGGCGACTATCATTTTGTGGTAAGCCGAGCTGTAACTCGTCTTGGAGCTTTTTTCCCTTGGGTAAAGGATAAATTCAAGAAGCAGTCTAATCACCAACACAAAAACGGAATCCTTTACTTAAAAGGTGGTGATTTGGCAGAAGAGCTGAAAGAGTCAAAATTAAAGCGCATAAAATCTTATGCGCTTTCAGATTATTTTCAGGAAGAGTTTTTTGAAACCAAGCAGGTTATTTACGTACCTGCTCAATAGTCTTGTTCTGCCCTTTTCTTGGCTGTAAATACGAGTATACAATAAACACCCAGTAGGGTTCCGATTGGAATGTTTATTAGGGAAATAACTCCATAGACTAATGCGGGCACTTCTGCCCATTTTCTCTGATTGATCAATCCTATTCCAATAATAATTCTCGGAACCAGAAATATGAGAGCAATTCCCCAGAGGAAAGTGCTAATCAGATCGAATATCCATATCACTTGTGGATCGAAATCTGCATCCTGCTGTGCGAAGCCTAATACAACGTCCATGAATTGATCGTAAAAAGCGAGGCAAAGCAGGCCCAATGCGCTAAAAATGATGAAAATAATACCAATTACTTTCTTGTGTACTGGATCGGTAAGGTTCATGGCTTTTTTCTTTCAATATAAAAAAAGCCCCGTTGAAACGGGGCTTTTTCATCAGCAGGATAAACCGCTTATTCAAATCTTAAGG
>JABXIP010000184.1 GCA_013373005.1 Cytophagia bacterium
AATGAGCTGAATATCCATCAAGTCAGTACCAATGGCTATTTTAGCAGTCTATGGAGAAAATGACTTTTGTTGAATATTCCGTTAAAGACAGAATTTGTACCATTACGCTGAACAGGCCCGATAAACGCAATGCCCTAAACGAGCAAGTGGTAAGGGAGTTAAAGCAGGCTTTTTCCAAGGCTGCTGAAGACAGCGAGGCTAAGGTGATTGTCCTGGCTGCCCGAGGTTCAGCCTTTTGTGCCGGTGCCGATTTGGCATATTTGCAACAGCTTCAGCAAAATACTTTTGAAGAGAATTTGTCCGATTCTAATCATTTGAAGGAGCTTTTCTACCAAATCTATACGCATCCTAAAGTGGTGATTGCCAAAATTCAAGGTCACGCTATTGCAGGTGGTTGTGGATTGGCTACAGTCTGCGATTTCTCATTTGCAGTGGAAGAAGCTCAATTTGGTTATACAGAAGTTAGAATTGGCTTTATTCCGGCCATTGTGAAAGTGTTCCTGCTGAGAAAAATAGGAGAAGGAAAGGCCAAGGAATTACTGCTTTCTGGAGAGTTGATTTCAGCTGTTGAGGCCAAAGATTTTGGCTTAATCAACAAAGTGGTAAAGGAAGATGAGCTCGATACTACTGTCAGCGACTTTGCTAAGATGTTGGTGAAGAAGAACTCAGGTCAGTCCATGCAGTTCACTAAGCAGATGATAGCCAGGGTTCAGGAAATGAGTTTGGAAGATGGACTTAATCATGCTGCCGAACAAAATGCCAAGGCACGTGCTTCAGAAGACTGCCAAAAAGGAATAGCGGCTTTCCTAAATAAGGAAAAACCGAATTGGTAGACCTACCATAATCGTCATTCCGGAATTTTTCTTCCCATCTTTAAAATGGAAGAAAAATATCCGGAATCTCATAGCTAAACTATTTTAGATACCGGGTAAAATAGTCCATTTAGAAAATTATGGACTATTTTTCCGGCATGACGCCCTTTAAGCAATAGATTCAAAAAATGAACCAGCCAATAGATATCCTTAAGCAATACTGGGGCTACGATGCTTTTCGTCCACTGCAGGAGGATATTATTCAGTCTGTTATTGAGCAGAATGATGTGCTGGCCTTGCTGCCCACCGGGGGCGGTAAGTCAATCTGCTTTCAGGTACCGGCCATGGCTATGGATGGTCTTTGTCTGGTGATTTCACCATTGATTGCCCTGATGAAAGATCAGGTGCAGCAATTACAGAAGCGTGGAATAGCTGCGGCTGCCTTACATGCCGGTCAGACTAAAAGAGAGATAGACTATATGTTGGACAATGCCGCCAACTCTGACCTCAAGTTTCTCTATTGTTCACCTGAAAGACTGAAGACAGAGATTTTCATTGAGCGAATAAAAAAAATAGCTGATAAAAGAGGTGTTTGTCTAATAGCCGTGGATGAGGCACACTGTATTTCTCAATGGGGTTACGACTTTCGACCTGCTTATTTAGACATTGCTGAACTAAGAGCCATTCTTCCTAAAGTGCCCATTGTTGCGCTTACAGCAACTGCCACGCCAAGGGTAAGAGAAGATATTCAGGAGAAGCTTCAGTTCAAATCGCCTAAGGTATATACCAAGAGTTTTGCCCGCCCTAATCTTTCTTATTCAGTACGATATGAGGAGCATAAAGAGCGCAAGCTGCTAGAAGTGCTCCAAAAGGTGGGTGGTTCTGCAGTAGTTTATGTGAATACTCGAAAGCATGCCAAGGAGGTGGCGAAAATGTTGATCCAGAATCATATTTCGGCCGATTTCTACCATGCAGGTCTAACATATCAGGAGCGAAATCTCAAGCAGGAAGATTGGATTCATAACCGAACCCGTGTCATTGTTTCTACCAATGCTTTTGGGATGGGTATAGATAAACCCGATGTGAGAATAGTAGCTCATATGGATTTGCCCGATAATTTAGAAGCCTACTATCAGGAAGCTGGGCGAGCAGGGCGTGATGAGAAAAAGGCATTTGCTGTGGTTATTTGTAATCAGGCTGATGTAGATAGGCTGAGGAAGAAAACTGAGCAATCGCTGCCAGATTTAGAAACACTCAAGGCTGTTTATCAGATGCTGGGCAATTATTATCAGCTGGCGGTGGGAAGTTGGCCTCAGGAAAGCTTCGATTTCGATTTCGATGAGTTCTCTAAGCGTTTTCAGAGACATCCACTGGAGATTTTCAATGCGTTAAAAGTGCTTCAAGAGCAAGGACTTATCTATTTGTCGGAGTCATTCTTCAGCCCGAGTAAATTGAAGTTTAACATTGATCAGCGGAAGATGTATGAGTTTCAGATTGCCAACGGACAATTCGATCCGCTGATTAAGGCCTTGCTCAGGCTACATGGGGGAGAGTTGTATCAGAGCTTTGTGAGCCTCCAGGAGAATAATCTTTCGGCCTTAATGGGGCAGAGTGTTAATCAAATTAGAACCACTCTCAACCATTTAGATCAGCGAGAAGTGGTAGAGTTCAGTCAGCAGAAAGATCAGCCACAATTGAGTTTTCTTATGCCGCGTCAGTCACCGGAAAAGCTTCCGCTAGACGAGAAAGCCTTAAAAGCCAAGCGCAAGCTGAAAATGGACAAGATGGAGGCTGTTATTTCTTACCTCCATAATGAAGAAGACTGCCGTACCAGATTGCTTTTGGAGTACTTTGGAGAGAAGGACTATCAGAACTGTGAGGTTTGCGATAATTGTCTGAATAGACATAAGCATGAAAAGGATGCCTACCACAGAGAGCATTATAAAAAGCAGATTTTAGAACTTCTTTCTAAAGAAGATGATTTGAATGAGGAAGAGTTGATCAAAATTCTTGACCCTTCTGATAAGTCTTTATTCCTTGAGTTACTATCTGAAATGATAGATCATGGCGATTTGCACTACAATGAATTTGGGCATTTAAAAAATTCCAGAAGTCACAAATAGTTCGGGTTCGTCTGAGCCTAATCCTTACCTTTGATTGATGAGCTTTTTCGATGATGTAGTGGGTAAACTCTTCGGTAAGCAGCCTCCTAAAGGCGCATATCTGCATGAGGTGTTGGAGCGTTCGGAAAAGGAGCTTTCGATTTACGAACATTGGCTCCATTCCGAATCGAGAAGTGAGTTGATCAGAGAAGTGGAGCGAGGTTATTACCTGAAAAAGCAAGGCATTGTGTCATCTATTGATGTTCACATATTGGATAGTAAATATGCTAACGGGTTCGCCATCAGCTACACCGAGTTGATCGGGAAGGAAAATTTTCAAAATATTTTTGACTACCTGAAGGACAAGGTTCAGGAAAATGGCTACAAAATTGCTCAGGCAGATCGTAGAATTCTGGTGAAGGACAGCCATGAAGAAACAATAGAGAAATGGTATTTAAAGCCTATTTCTGAAGAGTTGGAAAGCAAGGTTGTCAATCAGAGGTTCGGTAATGTGCTGATTGAGAAAATTGATGTCGATAGAAAGCCCAGTTATGTAAAATTCATGGCAAATGTCTATCAAGATCGTCAATATACAGAAGCAGAACCTTTTCAGGATTTACTCGATAAAGTCTTTGAATTATAAAATCAGAAAAATGAGAAAGTATTTAGTAATACTCTTTTTAGTAATGGCTGCCTTTGGCTTGAAGCAAGAGGCACAAGCGCAAATTTTCAATACCAAATTAAAAATTACTGTAGTAGATGAACTGGGTAATGTAGTTCCGCAAGCGAAGGTGACTTTGTACGCCACGGTAAGTGACTATAATGCCGAGAAAAACCCGGTTTTTGAAACTACACTTACCGATAAAAAGGGGATTGTTACCTTTAAGAAACTCGATAAAAGTGAATACTACGTGAGAGTGGTGAAGGGAGACCAAACCAATGCCGGTGGGGGCGAAATTATTTCCGGTTTAGAACCTAAAAAGTTGAATAAAGCGAATGTCGTCATCTCCGAACTTTGACAAAGAAGTTTTAAGAAATCAGCTTTTAGTCTATTCACCTGAAAGCGAAGTAGAAAAAGCATTCCGAACAAGGATGCTTTTTTTGCTTGACACCTACCCCAATTGTTTCGAGCGCAGTTTGCTTCATGCTCACTTTACTGCCTCGGCCTGGCTGGTGAACCGTGAGATGACGCATTGTTTGTTGACACATCACGCCAAGCTAGACAGGTGGTTGCAGATTGGTGGTCATGCCGATGGCGATACAGAGTTGAGAAGAGTTTGCCTGAAGGAAGTCATGGAAGAATCAGGGTTGAAACAAATATGCCTGGCCGATGGAGAAATCTTCGATCTGGATATTCATTTGATTCCCGAGCGTAAGGGTATTCCTGCTCACGATCATTATGATGTTAGGTTTTTGGTTTATGGGAACATGAATGAGCCGCTTCAGATTAACCACGAATCGAAATCGATGAAGTGGCTTAAATTGGAAGAAGCCAAAGGTTACTATGAGCAGAATGATTCTATTGCCAGAATGATAAACAAAACTCTTGCAATAAGGATTAGTTAAAATAGCCTGATTAGCAGAAGCTTAACGGTGGTCCTTAGGGCTTGATTCTTTGCTTCTGTTTTTGCTTACGTATGTCTATTTTTTGTAGTCTTGTTTTGCAAATTCAATTGGGAGGAAAAATTTGACCGACCGACAGTACTTTACTAGGTTTATGGCGTTTATAATGTCAATGGAGAGATTAAAAAAGAGGCTCACATTCATCAACATCCTTATCGGATTTGTCCTTTTAAGCATAGCATTTGTTTTTATTCCTAAACAAGAGGAGTCAGTAGCTGAAGAAATCAAGCTGGAAAGTCCAGAGTCATCTTTTTATGAAGAGGGGAATGTACAGTCGCGAGCAGAATATGAGGCAGAGATGCTGGTCGACCCACAAACCGGCAAAATTCCTGAGAACATACGAGCACAAGAGTTAGCCTTTGCCAAACAGCTTCAGTATCAGAATGAGGAGTTGAGGAACCAAATGAGCCGATCTGGTAAATCAGTAGTGTCATCGCCCTCTGCTCTTAATCAATGGACATCTATAGGCCCCCAGAACTACGGGGGAAGAACTCGCGCGCTAGCTCTAGACGTTACTGACGAGAATACAATTTTGGCCGGAGGTGTTTCAGGAGGCGTTTGGCGTTCTACCAATGGTGGGCAAAACTGGACCAAGTCTACTACTCCAGATCAGATTCAAAGTGTTACTGCCATAACGCAAGATGTTAGAGCAGGGAAAGAAAATAATTGGTACTACGGCACAGGGGAGTTAGTTGGCAATTCCAGCCGTGCTCCGGGGGCACCTTTTAGAGGAGATGGTATCTTTAAGTCTACAAATGGTGGGGTTTCTTGGCAGCCAATCGCTTCAACTCAAAAGGTGGCTCCATCTCAATTTATTTCACCTTTTCAATATGTATGGGATATTACCACAGACCCAAACTCTACTGACGATGTAATTCTCGCTGCGGTTTATGGTGGAATTGTAAGGTCGGCCGATGGTGGTGCCACCTGGACAACAGTGCTGGGGGATAATCTATTAACAGTGCCTCCTACCACCGACTTGAATGAGATCACGGCTATTTTCTATACCGATATTCATAGAGCGTCTAATGGTGTTTTCTATGCGTCATTAAGTAGCGTTACCAACTTCAGTGGCCAGGGTTCGGCAAAAGGGGGAGTGTATCGTTCAGATGATGGAATTAACTGGAGAAGGCTGATCGATTGGGCTGGTTTGGCTGTTCAGCGAACAGAGATAGGATCTTCATCGACAGACCCCAATACCGTATACTTTTTTGCAGACAGAACCATTATTGGATATGGTTTGTGGAGGTATAATGCAGCAACCGAAGAGCTCACTAATTTAAGTCAGAATCTACCGGATGGAACGGGGGAAGTAGAAGAGCTGGAGTCTCAGGAATCTTATAATATGGTTATCGGTATTCACCCACAAAACTCAGATGTAGTTTATTTAGGGGGAACCAACCTGTATCGATCAACTGATGGTTTCACTTCAAAATCAAATACTACCTGGATTGGAGGGTATACTGTTGATGAAGATGGAGACTCTGATATATATACCAATCATCACCCAGATCAACATGCTTTGGCTTTTGTTCCTAGCAATCCGAATCGAATGATTTCGGCCAATGACGGAGGAATCTTTGTTACGGATAATAACCTGGCTGAGGAAGTGGCCTACACACCATTGAATAAGGGCTACATAACTACTCAGTTTTATACTGCCTCCATTAGTAGATATCCTCAAGA
>JABXIP010000013.1 GCA_013373005.1 Cytophagia bacterium
GTTTTGGTCAGAGACTTTAATGAAGCCAGATTGGAAGAGTTTGCCAGATTGCGCAAGCGCTGTGCCTGCTCATTCAATGTGGGATAATCTTGTGCCCACGCTGAAAATACTGTGCAAAACATCAATACCAAAAGGCTAAGCTTCTGTAAAATGTGTTTCATATAGTCCTTAGTTTGATAAAAAATTGATTAACAATTAACCAAAAGACAAGTAGGGGTTAAATAGTTGGATTTCCGAACGGCTTCGTATGGTTATGGGTGGGAAGATTGACAATCATTATCAAAAAAACGCAACCGCCAATAGATGGCGATGGCGTTTCCCATCTTATTAATGAAATATCAGAGCATCTATTTTTCTACAGTAATCTCATAGGTACCATTATATCCAGCCCTTACAGGCCTATCCGTACCGGTTGTGTGATCGAATGTAAAAGTGAAACTTGATTCTGTTAAGGTCACCAGGTTCACTTCCAGGGTACCATCTAGATTCACTTTTTTTGCCTCTCTATCGGCCCACTCCCAGGTGCCACTTGCAGGAAGGAGTTCACCTGCATTGGTAGTATTGTATGTTCCATCAGTAAACGATAAGCTGAACCCGGGATAGTTAGCGCTCACGTTTATTTCATCCAATAGAATTTTACCATTAGTCCCCAAAGTCCATTCACCTGCCAACTTTTCAAAGGCCAGTGCAGTAGCCTCTGGAGTTTGAGGTTCGTCTGGGTTGCACCCAATCATGGTAATGAAACAAACTAATATTATGCCTGCAGATCTAAAGAAACCTCGTGTCATTGCTCTAATTCTTTAATGTTTGATTATAACTTTTTTTCTAACTACCGATTGACCATCGCTGATAAGCAATATGTAGAGACCACTCGTGTAATGTGATACATCCACGCTAACCTGCTTTTCCTTCACTTCGGTACGATTCCAAAGGCCAACACCATCTGCAGCAAGGATACTCAGGTCTACCTTGTCTACCAGTATATTATTCAGGTTGATTGTCAAAAGTTCTGAAACCGGATTCGGATAAACTTCTACATCTTCATCCTTGAAGCCTGGCTCTTCGATGGCTGTAATTATTGTACCTGTGCCGGTAAGGTTGATAAGAATCTGAGATTCCTTCTCACCCACTATTAAATAGGTGAGTGTGATCGTTCCTTCGTATTCTTGAGCTTGAGTAGGTGTAAAAGAGATCGTTACTTCCTTACTCTCTCCTGCCGCAAGAGCTACCGTGCTTTGGGAAATTTCGAATACCTGGTTCGAACTTGTAAGCGTTACCTCTGTATCGCTGTCTCCGGAATTGGTTAAAGTCCAGATTTTAGAAGTGGTTAAGGCAAGTGCAGTTAAATCAAAGTCAAAGTCACCTGTTCTTTCAATGTTAGCTTCTGCTTCATTGGTCACCTCTATGGCTAATACTCGGTCAGTAAACGCACCTTCTGAATCTGTGGACCTAACTCGAACACTATAGCTTGACTTGATTTCGAAATCAAAGACCTCGGCCACCTGAAGGGCGTCTCCGTCAATGGTAAAGCTGGCATTATCCGCATCTCCGTCTCCAGCAACCAAAGTGTAGGTATGACTATCACCAGCATCCTCATCGGTAGTTGTGAAAGTGGTCACTACAGTTTCAGTCTCACTATTCTCAATGATACTTGCTTCGCTGCTTGTACTGATGGCTGTTGGCGCATCATTAGCATCTACTATGGTTATGGTGAAAGATTTCTCGAAAGTCAGATTGCCTGCATCCGTAGTACGAACTCTGATTGTGTAGGATGACTTCTCTTCGAAATTGAACACTGCATTGGCGACAAGGGCACCAGCCTCAATTTTGAACTTGTCGTTATCTGTATCTCCATCGCCATTTACTAAAGTATAAGTATGAGTATCACCTGTATTAGGATCTACAGAGCTCAAATCACCTATTTTCTGATCAACAGCATTATTCTCATTAATTTGGGCAACATCCAAAGTGATGTCCGTTGGGGCTTCGTTCAAGACAATTATGGTAAAGCTTTGCTCGGTTTCTCCTCCATTACCGTCATTCGCTTTCAATATCACATTATGGTTTCCCACTTTACCCGTGGTATTACCAGTTATTGTATATCCATAGGTAGCTTCAATTTTTACTATTTTATGGTTATCATCATCGACTGCATAAATGATATTTGAAGCATCTACCGTTAAGTCGTATGCTCCGTTATAGTTTGCTAAACCATCTGTGATTACGACCGCAATACCTTCAGGAGATACTTTTACGATATCATCAGAGGCAATAACATCTACAAAGTACAAATTCCCAAAACTATCAAATGCCATGCCTGTTGGATATCCTACATCATAGCCAGAAATATTAAATGTGGAAACAACTCCATCAGGGGTGATTTTACGAATAGCACTTTGAGTATAGAAATCACCAACAAATACATTACCCGACTCATCTATGGCAATTGACGCTGGCCCTTGAAAACTTGCCGCTGTTCCTTTTCCATCCTGACTACCCTGTTCTCCAGAACCTGCAAAGGTGGTTACATCCCCATTAGGTGTAATTTTTCTGATTTTATAATTACCACTATCAGTAACATACAAATTTCCCTCTTTATCAAATACTACATCTGAAATATTACTGAAACTTGCTGAAACTCCATTTCCGTCAATATCTCCACTAGTGCCTGAACCAGCAAAAGTTGTAACATCTCCTTCAGGTGTGATTCTTCTTATTTTTTCATTCCCTCGGTCAACCACATATAAATTACCTGAGGCATCTATAGTTATTCCCATAGGTGAATTGAAACTAGCAGAAACCCCATTTCCGTCCTGACTTCCCCTTACACCTGAACCTGCCAAAGTTGAAACTTCGCCTTGTGGTGTTATTTTCCTGATAAGATGGTTAAGTCTGTCAGTTATATATACATTACCTGAAGCATCATGCACTATTCCAGTAGGCCTAGAAAAACTTGCATTGTTGGCACTGCCATCTGCTTTGCCTTGAATACCAGAACCAGCGAAAGTAGAAGCCCTGTAGGAAATTGCTTCTTTTTCTAAAGTTAGCCACTCTGGTAAAGTTGGTGCGGTAACTGTTACTATATCTTCATCCGCATCAGTGGTAGTGATATCATAACTATATTCCTCTCCTTCTCTTATCTTAGTAACCGGAGTGCTTGTAAATACAGGTGAGGTATTTGGTTTAGTTACACTAATGGTGAAAGGTTGCTCTGTTATACCCCCTCTACCATCATTAGCTCTTAAGATTACATTGTAGTCTCCTTTAGATTCAGGGCTCGTACCAGTAAGACTATAATTAGTGGTAGGTGGACTAATTTTTCGAATGATATGATTTCTGAAATCAGCTACATAGATATAACCATTGCTGTCCACCACTAAACCATCAGGATTATTAAAACTTGCTGCCGTACCATCACCATCAGTACTTCCCGTTGTGCCAGTGCCTGCCACGGTGGACACATCTCCATTTGGAGTAATCTTACGGATATTATGATTACCGTAATCTGTCACGTAAACATTTCCAGCAGCATCGACAGATATGCCAGACGGATTATTGAAGCTTGCAGCGGTACCATTCCCGTCAGCACTTCCTGCAGAACCTGAACCTGCTAAGGTGGTCACGTCTCCATTTGGAGTGATCTTACGGATATTATGATTACCGTAATCTGCTACATAAACGTTACCCGAAACATCTACAGCTACCCCAAATGGATTAGAAAAACGAGCAGAAGTGCCGTTTCCGTCTACATTTCCACTGCCTGAACCAGCTAGGGTAGAAACATCTCCATTTGACGTTATCTTTCTTATTCTATGGTTTCCAGCATCTGCAACATAAATGTTTCCGGAAGCATCCACGGCTATACCACGAGGTGAATTAAAACTTGCAGAAACACCGTTACCATCAGAAAATCCTCGAGATAAGGAGCCTGCAAGTCTTGTCACATCACCGTTTGGAGTAATTTTTCGAACTATGTGACTGACCGACTCTGTGACATAGATATTACCTTGAGCATCAAGGGCTATTCCTGTTGGATAATTAAAGCTTGCAGAAAGACCATTACCATCAGTAATTCCTCTGGAACCAGTACCTGCTACGGTAACCACGTCTCCATTTGGAGCTATTTTACGGATTAAATGATTTTCCTGATCTGCCACATAAATGTTACCTGAACCATCCAGAGCCACGCCTGAAGGGAATCTAAAACCTGCTGAAGTGCCATTACCATTATCACTTCCACTATAACCTAAGCCAGCAAAGGTAGAAACTGCATATGAGCTAAGACTGCTTTGAAAGGTCAGCCATTCCGGTAGTGTTGGAGCAGTAAATGTGACCTCGTCACCATCTACATCTGTTGCGGTAATATCATAATTATATTCGGCACCATTTTCTACCTCTAAAGACGGAGTGCTGGTAAACTCAGGAGCACTATTTACATTAATGGTGAAGCTTTGCTCGGTAATTCCACCTCTGCCATCATCAGCTTTTAAGACCACCGGGTGATTTCCCTCATGTCCTGTACTATTACCGGATATGCTGTAAAGGCCTGAAGATGAGATTTTACGTATTTTGTGATTTTGTGCATCTGCCACATAGATAGCACCCTTGTCGTCTATGGCAATTCCATCAGGTTCATAAAAAGTTGCTGAGGCCGCATCACCATCAGCGCTTCCCGCAAGTCCAGAACCTGCTATGGTTGTAACATCACCATTTGGAGTGATCTTACGAATTGAATGATTAAGCCCATCAGTTACAAGAATATTGCCCGAAGCATCAACCGTTATACCAGTAGGATGTTTAAATCTCGCAGAACTACCGTTTCCGTCAACTCTTCCTATTTCGCCAGAGCCTGCTAAGGTGGTCACTTCTCCATTTGGAGTGACCTTACGGATTTTATGATTACCGTAATCTGCAACATAAACATTTCCGATAGCATCAACAGCTACCCCAAATGGACTATTAAAACTTGCTGATGCGGCATCACCATCAGCGCTTCCCCGAATTCCTCCAGAACCTGCTATTGTAGTCACATCTCCATTTGGGGTAATTTTACGGATTTTATTGTATAATTCTGTAACATAAAGATTGCCTGAAGCATCCAGTTCTATTCCTACAGGGTTAATAAAACTTGCTAAAAGACCATTGCCATCAGCGGATCCTGGTGAGTCTGAGCCTGCTATGGTGGTCACATCTCCATTAGGACTGATTTTCCTTATTTTATTGTTTGAAGCATCGGCAACAAAAATATTGCCTAAAGCATCTATGGCAAGTCCAGTGGGATGGTAGAAACTTGCAGATGTGCCATTGCCGTCAGCACTTCCAGGTTCACCGGTTCCTGCAATGGTGGTTACATTACCATTTGGGGTTATTTTACGGATTAAATGATTTCCTATCTCTGATACATACATGTTGCCTAAAGCATCTATGGCAAGTCCACTGGGATGGTAGAAACTTGCAGATAGGGCATTCCCATCAACTTTTCCTGCCAATCCAGAACCAGCCAACGTGGTAACTTTTAAAGGTCCTGAAGGGCTTTTCAGCGTCAGCCACTCAGGAAGAGTAGGTGCGGTAATAGTTACCTGATCTCCATTTGCATCACTAGTGGAGATATCGTAATTATAGTTTGCTCCTTTATCGACCTTGGTGATAGGCGTACTGGTGAATTCTGGAGCAAAATTATCATTATCAAGAATGGTATAGGTGTATACTGTATTTGTACCCAAAGTTGAATTGATCGGGTTAGACAGGGTCACTATCACAGTCTCATTTTCCTCCAGGATTTCATCATCCACAATATTTGCAATGGTAATGTTTTTGCTTGTTTCAGCTGCATCGAAGGTGAGCGTTCCATCGATAAGGGTGTAGTCGGTACCATTTCCTGTTGCTGTTCCAGTCAATGCATAATCAATGCTAATAGTTTTGCTGCTCCTGGCACTTAGGTTGACTGGTATATTTACACTTGAAACAGATTCTGCTCCGCTGCTGCTGTTGCTAGCAAATGATATGCTTGGAACTGGGTCGTTATCAAGAATGGTGTAAGTATGTATCTTATTGGTTCCAAGTATACCATTTGTTGGGTTCGAAAGGGTAATGATTACTGTTTCATTCTCCTCATTCAATATGTCATCTACAATATTGGCGATAGTAATAGTTTTACTTGTTTCTGAAGCATTGAAGGTAAGCGTACCATTGGCAAGGGTGTAGTCTATGCCATTTCCTGTTGCTGTTCCAGTTACCGTATAAGCTACCGTAACTACTGATGAAATAGCTGCTGAAAGTGATACTGTAATATCGGCACTACTTGTACTTTCAATTCCCGAACTTGTACCAGAAGTGAAGTTTATGTTTGGAAAATCATCGTTATTGATGGTAACGGTTGCTTCATCAGTAATATCGACAGACAGGGAGGTGCCTCCCAGATTACTCATGGAAACCGTAAGCGTCTCGTTATTTTCAATATTCGAATCGGATGTAGGTGAAATCACAAAGGTTTGAGTTTCGCCTGCTGTTCCTACAAAGGTTAGCGTTTCACTAGCCACAGCGGTATAATCTCCATCGGCTGTAGTGGCCGTTCCATCAGCAGTGCTCACATCTACAGTAAATCCACCAGCCACTGCATTATTCAGTGTTGCTGTTACCGTAATAGATCCATCGTCTTCATTTCCACTGACATCAGCTATGGTTACTGCTGCTTTATCGTCATTATTGATAGTGATGGTCGCTCCATCTGCAATATTTACAGCTAAGGAAGTGGCCGCCAAATTATTCATGGACACCGTTAAGGTTTCATTGACCTCTAGGTTTGTGTCTGAGGTTGGGTTTAAAGTAAATGTCTGTGTTTCTCCTGCAGTTCCGGTAAAAGTTAGCGTCTCACTAGTCAAAGCAGTATAATCTCCATCGGCTGTTTTGGCTGTACCATCAGCTGTGTTGACATCTACTGTAAATCCACCTTGTACGGCATTATCTAAGGTGGCAGTCATCGTGATAGCCCCATCATCCTCATTGACACTTACATCGGCAATAGTTACTGCTGCTGCATCGTCATTATTGATAGTAACTATAGCCACATCAGATATATCAACAGGGAATGAAGTGGCCGCCAAATCACCCATGGATACTGTAAACGTTTCATTGGCCTCTAGTTTTGTGTCTGCGGTTGGAGTAATATTAAAGATTTGTGTTTCTCCTGCTGTTCCTGCAAAGGTTAGTCTTCCTACTACAGCGGTGTAATCATCATCGTCTGTCCTGGCCGTTCCATTGGTTGTACCGATGTCCACTGTAAATCCACCTTGTACATCAATATCTAGTGTTACAATTATATCAATGGCTCCATCATCTTCATTGCTACTAACATCAGCAATGGTCAATACTGCTGCATCATCATTATCGATGGTTATTGATGCTCCATCAGTAATATCTACAGAGAAGGAAGTGCCTCCCAAATTACTCATAGATACAGTGAATGTTTCATCATCTTCTATATCTGAGTCTGAAGTTGGGGTAATAGTAAATGTTTGTGTCTCTCCTGCTGTTCCTGCAAAAGTTAGCGTTTGGCTAGTCACAGCAGTATAATCTCCATCAGCTACAGTAGCTGTTCCATCAGCCGTACTGACATCCACTGTAAAGCCACCATCTACTGCATTATCTAAAGTGGCAGTTACCGTAATCGCCCCATCATCTTCGTTACCACTCACATTGGCTATTGTCACAGCAGCTGCATCGTCATTATTGATGGTGATTGTGGCTCCATCCGTAATATCCACAGAAGAGGAAGTAGCTCCCAAATTACCCATGGAAACGGTAAACGTTTCGTCAGCCTCTAGTTTTGTGTCTGTAGTTGGGGTAATGGTAAATGTCTGTGTTTCACCTGCTGTTCCCACAAAGGTTAGTGTTTCTGTTACAGAAATATAGTCTCCATCTGCTGTTGTGGCTGTACCGTCCACTGTACTTACTTCTACTGTAAATCCACCAACTACTGCATTATCCAAGGTAGCTGTTACCGTGATGGCTCCATCATCTTCGTTAGCACTTACATCGGCAATGGTTACCGCTGCTGCATCGTCATTATTGATGGTCACTGTCGCGCCATCTGTAATATCGACAGTCAAGGAAGTAGCTGCCAAATTATCCATCGCAACAGTAAGCGTTTCATTAGCCTCAAGTTTTGTATCTGTTGTTGGGGTGATGGTAAATGTCTGCATTTCACCTGCTGTACCAGCAAATGTTAGTGTTTCTGTGACAGCAGTATAATCTCCATCGGCTATGGTGGCTGTACCATCAGCCGTGCTGACATCCACTGTTAAGCCACCAGCTACCACATTATCTAGAGTGGCGGTAACTGTGATCGCTCCATCATCTTCATTTCCACTCACATCAGCGATGGTAATCACGGCTGCATCATTATTTGTAATAGTGTAAGTGTGTACGGTATTAGTGCCTAGGCTGGCATTGGTAGGATTCGATAGAGTAACAATAACGGTTTCATCGGCTTCAAGAATGACATCATCCACTATGCTTGCTATTGAAATATTCTTACTTGTTTCGGATACCGTGAAGGTGAGTGTTCCATTGCTCAAAGTGTAATCAGTTCCATTTCCAGTAGCGGTTCCAGTAACTGCGTAATCAACGGTTATCGTTTGAGAACTTGCTGAACTTAAATCGACCTGAAGATTAGCACTCGAAACAGATTCTGACCCACTACTGCTCGTAGAGGCAAAAGCTACTGTGGGGTTTGAAGTGGTAAAGGTCTGTACAGAACCTTCCGTTGTTCCCTCACTATTGGAGGCATAGGCAATCACACTGTAACCAGTACCAGCAGTCAACCCTGTCAAATCGGTGTTGAAAGTTCCTGTAGTACCACTAACGGTTACCTTGATTACAGTTGTACCATTTACTTCTGCCACTGTAGGAGTAGCATCGTCAGAGGTTTTGGCATATACAAAACCTCTTTCTGTAATGGTTTCATTACCATCTGAAGTAACATCTCCATTCAAAGTA
>JABXIP010000086.1 GCA_013373005.1 Cytophagia bacterium
TACTTTGAAGGTGGTGGTGGTGAAAGCTTAAAAGCTCATATCTCAGGACCAAACATGCCCAAGCAGGAAATTCCAGCCGAAATGCTGGGGAATTAACCCATTTGTCCTGTGAAAATCCTGCCTTTGCCGGTAGGCAGGCTCCCCTTGAAATAATGGGAGAGTCAATCTATTCGTAGGATAGAGTGTCTGTAACCTCATTCACAGAAACCAGTATAAATAGTCACTGGTCATGAAAAAACTCATCATACTCACACTTCTCCTGTTCTCCATACCTGTTTGGGCTCAGGAGGTAATCACTACCCTCCCCTTTGAAATAGTTAATGGACACATCTATGTTAAGGTGGTCGTTGATAACGGCCGGCCCCTTAACCTGGCATTCGACACCGGGGCAAGAGCCAACTTGTTGCACGAACAAGTAGCAGAAGAATTGGGCTTCAACATAGATGGCGTGCAGCAGGTAAATGATGCTTCTGGAATCGTTAAAATCAAATCTTCCTACAACCATAGCATGAAAGTTGGAAGTCTGGATTTTAGAAGGGAAACCTTTCTATTGATGAACCTGGACCATTTGGGGGATGAAGATCACCCAATGGACGGAGTGATTGGAGGTAGTATTCTTGATGAATTTATTACTGAGATCAATTTCGATGATTCGGAAATCAGGTTCTACGAAAGATCAGTCTTTCAGGCTCCAGAAGGATTTACTGAAGAAAAAATGACTTTGGAACCATTCCGGGTACCCATTATAAACTGCAAACTAATGCTCAATAATGGAACCGTTAAAGAGGGCTTTTACCTGGTAGATACCGGGGCCGCATTGGCCATCCGCTTTAATGTGCCCTTGGTGAAGGAGCAAAAGCTTACCGAATCATTGCTTCCCAATTATGCTTATACATCACGGGCACTCAACTCCGAATCGACTGATTATATAGGTCGCCTCCCTGCTTTCGAAATAATGGGGCATAAATTTCAGGGCTTCCAGGTACGCATGGCTACAGATGCAGGCGGAGTTAGTGGAAGAAGTAGTGTGGATGGAATAGTTGGGCTGGAAATACTGAAGCGCTTTAACCTCATCTTCGACTATCGGCAAGAGATCATATACATGCAGCCAAACTCGCTTTACAACAATTTCTTTCTTGAAAATTTCAGTGGGCTGAAGCTCAAAAAACAAAATGGACGACTGCATGTAGAAGCGGTAGCAGACAATTCACCCGCATTAGATCAAGGCATGAAAACGGGCGATGAAATTCTTTCAGTAGATGGACAAAAGAACCTGAGCAAAATGGCTTTCCTCGAATACGTTCAGCCAATGCGAAAAGATGTTAAACTTGAGGTTCTTAGAGAAGGTAAGATTATTTTCGTATCACTGAAACCACGAAAAATCATTTAATGAAAGCTGTTTGGAAAAACCTGTTCCTTTTCTCCGCACTGGCATTTGTTGCCTTTTTCTCTTGTGACCAACGAACTGACGAAGAAAAGTGGGAAGCCCAAATTCGAGGCTTCTTTTATGAGTACAAAGATGAGGTTCAGTCTTATGTACCTCTCAGGTATCAGAAAATAGATCTGGCCTTTCTGGAAAACCAGGAAGTGATAAAAGATGCACTGCTGGTTTTGCAAGACACCACCAGACAAAGAGTTAGACAGCTCCATCTGGCTAACCTTTCCGATGAAGTAGAAAACATTTCTGCATTTTCGGAGCCTTTTCATATCGATCATATTGATGATTATCTCAAGCTTAGGGCCGCTGCAGAAGGACGTTTAAGTCGAAAACAGAAAACACATTCCGAAACTTATCAAGAAGCCTTGGCGCTGGAGCAATCGGCTTTGGACAATCTTGAAAGCCTGCTAAGCCAGTTCAGCCTTTCCATCTACAGTATAGATTTCGAAAATGACCCTGTGATCTACTTCCACGAATACCGAATGAATGATGAAGATCGTTCTGCCGTTTTTGAACTGGACAGGAAAAGTTCAGAGATTTTGTCATTTAAAGAATTGGGAGTAGTTTGACATAAACTACACTCAATATGAAACTTAAACACACACTTTTTGGCCTTGCTTGTCTTATCTTCCATTCCGCTTCCTTTGCTCAAAGGAATAGATATGAGGTTGTTCTGATTGACTCCATACTTGTAGAATCTCTGGAGCAAATTCAAATCACTGACTTTTCTCCAACAAAAGATCGTTTTCTTGCCTACGGGACTATGACAAAAAAATGCATGGAAGTCGACCGAGATGGTAATATCATTAGCGAAGTCGATTTAACTGGAGAAGGGCCTGGACATTTCGGAGAAGGAATAACTCAACTAGGTTATTTTGGAGATGACATCATCATTAATGGACCGAATGTATACTTCACCTATGACGAAAACTGGAATTACAAGGGGCGAATCGTCTATACTTCCGGTGGCGCCTGGCTACCGCTTGGTATGATTTCAGGAGCACCTGAAGTTTTTATAAAAGGGAGTATCCCACAAATTGTCAAGCCTTTTGACCACACATATTTTGGATCAAAAAAGGTATCGAATAATTACTTCTCAACTGCAAAACTTATAGAGATCATTTCCAAATCAAATGACGAGGCTTCTTACAAGATAGAGTATCCAAAGTCATCCATTTATCAGTCTCAAACCACATTTTACAACTCGCACAAGGCTATTATAAGTTACAACAAGAGCAAAAACAGACTCTATTTAGCACTGCCGTTAGAGCCTGTAGTATATGAATACGATGTAGAAACTTTTAATCGAATAGAAAGCATTCCTCTAAATTTAGTGAGGTTTAAAGAACCGCAGGGAATTCCATTTGAAGACCAGCATAAAAATGGACGTAGAGGGTTTGGTCCTACGAATCAACTCAACGCAGTTTATGCATATACAAACAGTACAATACATAAAATATCGAGTGAAGGAGAAGTCACAATCATTGAATACCAAACAGGTACTGAGGGAAATACCGGTATAAAAGACATTCAGGAAGCCTCTCAAAGAGCTAAAAAAGAGAGTGAAACATTCACGGTCTTCTACAAAGGAATGGATAAAGTTGCCGAAGTAAAAAAGGCTTACACAAGGTTTGTGAGAATTGATGAATACCATTTTCTAAGCCATGAAATTAATACCGAAGAAGAGTTGGACTACAGCAAATTCTACATTTACGAACTTAAAAAAGTTAATTAGAAACCCTACCCCATTCCATTCCGATTAACTGATAACCATTAACTTACCGGTGTCAAAAACAACAGGTCAATATGAGGTTATTTGCTAATATTATTTGGATCGTCTTCGGTGGCTGGATGATCGCCCTGGAATATATCTGTGGAGGTATTGCCCTTTGTCTAACAGTGGTGGGCATTCCATGGGGTCTGCAGTGTTTTAAGCTGGCCATTCTGGGTTTCGCTCCATTTGGTCAGGAAGTAAAACCAGGGACTGCGACAGGAGGATGCCTCTTTCTCCCACTCAATATCATCTGGATTATCTTTGGTGGCTTTTGGGTCTTCCTCACCCACCTCTTCTGGGGACTCTTCTTCTGCATTACCATTATCGGAATTCCTTTTGGCTTGCAGCATTTTAAGCTGGCGGGATTGGCCTTTGCTCCGTTTGGGAGGAGTATTTAAATGAACAGCTGGCAAACCATGTCATTTCGGAGGTACGGAGAAACCGAAAGAATCTGTTTGTTGAATACATCTGGCATTGCTAACAGATTCTTTCGGTCGTAAACTTTGCCTCTCGGCAAGTTTTCTTCCTCAGAATGACGTGCTAGACTTTACTCTAGCAATATTCTTATATTCAGTAATGACTCACGCAAAAGGAGGTTCAGTTTATATACTGACCAATAAGAATAAGACCACGCTATACACCGGAGTCACTTCTGACTTAGCATCCAGACTCAGGGAACATATTACAGGCGTCTACCCAAAGAGTTTTGCAGCCAGATATAACTTGAAGCTTCTGGTTTATATGGAACACTTTTCATCTATAGAAGAGGCTATTAAAAGGGAAAAGGCCGTAAAGGGTAAAACCAGAATTAATAAAGAAAAGCTCATCAATTCAGTGAATCCCAAATGGGATGATCTTTCAGAAGAAGTTTTGAGCTGGTAAACATTCAGCTTTGACGTCATTCTAAGGGAGGTACGACTGAAAGAACCACTATCGACTTTGCACCTACCCAAGCAGATCCTTTCAGCCTTTAACTTGTCTGAGAAAAAGCCAAACCCTTCGGAATGAGGCGCCATTTATGATTTCGTCATTCTGAGCGTTTCGGAGGTACGGAGAAACCGAAAGAATCTGTTTGTTGAATCTGATGTGCTCAACAAACAGATTCTTTCGGTCGACTATTTCTCTTGGGAGAAATAATCTTCCTCAGAATGACGGAAAACATGAAAAAAGCCAACCCTCCCAATAGCTATCGGGACTGAGTTGGCTTGAGTATTAAGCACTGCCTCGGTCACACTGTCCTCCTCTGGAAGAGCCTGCCTGTCGGCAGACAAGGTGTCCGAAGGACGGAGGAGAATTTCAAGTTGAAATAAGAAGACCCCTCCGGCTTTCAGCTACCTCCCCTTGAAGGGGAGGATTTAAAATTATCAACCGAAGAAATACGGATACTTGCCTTTGGCTATCATTGTATCGGCTACTTGTCTACGGAGTTCTTTTACGTTTACCAAGTCCATTTTGGTGAATCGCTTCAGACCCATCAACATCACTTTTTGCTCATCGCCTTTGGTGAATGAACCGATGGCTTCTTTGGCTGCTGCATTGATTTTCTCTACTGCTTGCGACATGTAAATCTGTGTCATGGCGATGTAGTCTTTGCA
>JABXIP010000400.1 GCA_013373005.1 Cytophagia bacterium
ACTTCAATTACTTCATTTGAAGGTTCAAACTTCGACTTGATCTCGTAAACTCCCTCTTCTGTCTCCTTCAGCTTGATTTTGAATTTCTTGAGCTCTTTTTTCAGCGCTTTGATACGATCTGTCTCTTTGATTTTAAGACTTTCAAGACCTGTCATTTTGCAGTGAATGTCTTTCACTCCACAAACTACTGCCACAGTTTGGGCTAAGTCAGGGCAATCGGAAAAGTCGTATTCAAATTCTTTCTGATGTGGAATCTTCTGAAGCACTACGCCATCTTCTTCAAAAGTGCTCATTACTCCCAGCTGGTTCATGATATGCACAATAGCAATATCTCCCTGAAGAGACTTTTGTCTCAATCCGAGTAGTTTGATTTTAGCCTCATCGGCCAAAGCCACAAAGCTATACCAATAGCTAGCTCCAGACCAGTCAGATTCTACTACGTAAGGGTACTCTTTATATTCCTGAGGAGCGATTTCAATCGTATTGTTAGTCCAGTGAGCTTTTACCCCGAAGAGCTTCATCATATCAAGCGTCATCTGAATATATGGTCGGCTGCCAACTTTGCCTTTCAGTTTAAGTGAAAGTCCTTCAGGCAGGGCAGGGGCAATCATGAGCAAGGCCGAAATGAACTGGCTACTTACATCACCTTTAATGCTGATATGGTTGCTCTTTTGTTTCTTCAGTGGCTTCACCAAATGAGGAGGGTAGCCGTCCTTCTTTAGAAACTCAATCTTAGCTCCGATTTGCTTTAACGACTTCGCTAAAATATGAATTGGTCGCTGCTGCATACGCTCCGTGCCCGTCATTATTCTAGGCGTTTCACCCAGAATACTGTAGGCCGTAAGAAAGCGCATGGTGGTGCCGGCATCCAGAACATCGAGTGTTTCTTCATCCGATGCCAAAAGTCTCAACATGGTTTGAGTATCACGAGCATTGGAAAGGTTGTAGAGTGTAGACTTGTTGCCTGAAACGGCATTAATAATCAAGGCACGATTGCTCTCACTTTTGGAGGCTTCCAAAGGAATATCGACCGATTTAAGTATCGAGCAGTGATTTAAGAGTTTCGAGTCCAAGTTGAGTCTAGTGTTTTAAGTAGTAGAAAAGAGAATCCATCACGTCTTTCTCATCTACCGCAACGTCATATCCGGCACGACCAAGTTCGTAAAGCAAAGAGTGATTTAAAAAACTATTGATGTTCTTTTTGTCCTGATACATCAATTTAATGATAGATGTAAAGTCTTTTTTATTTATCACCAGTTCCGGGTAAACCCTAAACATGGTTTCGGTGATAGTAGCCAGGTCGTCTTCAGACATTCCTAGCAATTTGGTGGAAAGATATGCTTCGCAAACCATGCCAATGGCAATGGCCTCTCCATGGAGTAAATGATTCTCCGACTCCAGATAAAAGCTTTCAATGGCGTGTCCTACGGTGTGACCGAAATTCAGGATTTTCCTCAGTCCTTTTTCCCTTGGATCTTCTGCAACCACCTCGCTTTTGATGTGAACGCTATGAGCAATTACTGCATTCCAATTGGGCTGATTCAGTTCTTCCTTCATTACAGCATGGAAGTAATCGGCATCGGCAATCAGTCCATGCTTAATGACCTCGGCAAAGCCGCTTCTTAATTCTCGTGGGCTTAGTGTTCTCAGAAAAACCGGATCGATGAATACTTCATTGGGGTCTTTAAAGAAGCCCAGGTGATTTTTGAAGCCTTGAAAATCGATGCCCAATTTCCCTCCAATATTGGCATCTACAGCGGCCAGAAGGGTAGTGGGGATGTTAATGAAATCGATGCCTCGTTTATAGGTAACAGCGCAGAAGCCGCCCATATCCCCAATGACTCCACCACCCAGATTCACCATCAGTGATTTTCTATCGAAATGATGGTTGGTTAATTCTTGCCAGATGTGCTCACAAGTACGAAGGTTCTTGTTTACTTCACCTGATTGAATCTCAATGAGTATGTGCTCGGGAAGGTGCTTTTGGATAATTGGATAGCAGTGGCGGCCGGTGTTTTCATCGACCAACACTGCTATTTTAGAATACTGATGTTCGGCAAAGAAGTCTTTCAGACTGGTGCCAATGTCATCGATTTTTATGCTCATGCTTTAACAGAAGTCTTTGCTTCTTTGAGTTGTGCCTCCTGCATTTTAACGGATTCCTCGTGAATGGCAAAAAGAAGGCTCTTCATAAATTTTTCGGTCATGCCTTTTTTGCTTCCCGACTTTATTCTAGACTCCATTACTTCTTGCCAGCGGCCTGGTTGATAAACCGCAAGGTTGTGCTCTCTCTTATAGTTACCAACTTGTCTGATAATCTGGAACCTGTCTGCAAATAGCTCGATCAATTGAGCATCGAGCAAATCGATTTTCTGACGAAGCTCTTCTAACTCTGTAATGGCTTCAGGGTGTTTGTCGATTGATTCACGGAAGTTCAGGTTATCGTAGATGATTTTTAGGGTTTCTGGAGTCACTTGCTGCTTGGCATCGCTCCATGCTTTGTCAGGATCATGGTGAGTTTCAATCATCAGTCCATCCAAACCAAAGTTGATCGCTCTTTGGCTCACAGAGGCAATGATTTCTCTGGTTCCGGCAATATGGCTAGGATCGCAGATAACAGAAATACCCTTCACCTCTCTTTTCAGGTGAATTGGCATACTCCATTCTGGTTTGTTTCTGTAACGCTTTTCATAAGGGTCAGAGAAGCCTCTATGAATAGCAGCCAGCTTTGTGATCCCCACTTTGTTCAATCGCTCCAATGCGCCAACCCATAGTTGTAAATCTGGGTTGATTGGGTTTTTCACCATGACAGGAATGTCCACACCTTTAAGGGCATCGCAGATTTCTTGTACTGAGAAAGGGTTTACTGTAGTTCTGGCACCAATCCAAAGTACGTCTACACCAGCTTTCAGGGCTGCTTCTACGTGGCCAGTGTTGGCTACTTCAACCGTAACCGGCACATTGAGAATGTCTTTGGCAATATTTAGCCACTCTAATGCATCTTCACCAATACCTTCAAAAGATCCGGGTCTGGTTCTGGGTTTCCATACTCCAGCTCTGAACATTTCTATTCGGCTACCTTTTAATCCTTTGGCAATAGCCTCAATTTGCTCAGGACTCTCTGCGCTGCAGGGTCCAGCGATTAAGGTGTGCTCCGATAGTCCTAAACCCCAATCTTTAACGTCTACGATTTCCATGATTTTGACAAATAAAAAAGCCCGGCTCTTGTGAACCGGGCTTATATGTTAAGTTATGTTTTTCTCAATAAGCTGCGGTTCACCTCACTTTGGTAAAAAAGTAAAAAAAGTAAAAGTAAGCCGCGAACAATGTTTTCATGCCCCAAACATATCTAACTTCCTTTAAGAAGAAAACAATATTTTGAAATATTTTAAATACAGCTAATTAAACAAACGTTTGTTAGCTAGAGAGTTATAAGGCCAAATGTTGTGCTGTTGTGGGCTTCATCTTGAATGCCCTCAGAGATGATCAGGAAGCCCTGAGCTTCCAGTGCCTCCTTAGAACTGATAACTCCGGCCAACTTATTATGGCTGTTGCGAAGCTCTTCAATGGCACCTGCCGTACTGCTACTGGCCACGAATTTAATGTGGCTATAATGAGAAAAGTATTCGGTGGTTTCTTTGATGGCCATTGGGTGCGAATAAATCTTCTTGATGGATTCGATGCTGTTTGGGTAAAGGCTGCCCAGACACAAATTCACCGGTAGAACAAATTCTTTTATGAGGGATAGGCCGTTTTCCTTTATCAATTCATGATTTTCTCCAACTGCACCACTATGAGAATTCCTGAGCGCAATGAGCGCTTGCTTAACCTGACCTGATTTGATGGCCTGGAAAATCTCATCGAAGGTTTTGAAGTATTCAAAAGTAAGTTGAGGCAGAAAGCGTTTTCTGGCAAGATCGTGAAAGGTGTTTTCCGGACCCAATAGGCCTAAGTCAATCATTAGATAAATTTAAATCTTGTTCTGTTTTATTGAATACTTCGGTTTGAGTTTTGACCGACTGCTGATGCAGTAACCTCAGTATGTCTACCACAAACTCCTTGTCAAGGTTTAGTTGTTCGGCCCATTCCTGACGAGAATTGAAAATTTCTTTCCATCGACCTAGCTGAAAAATGGCCACATTATTTTCTTTCTTGAACTCGCCAATTTTCTCTACTAAGCTCATTCTCAGCTTAATGGCTTCTAATAACTCTCTGTCTGCC
>JABXIP010000048.1 GCA_013373005.1 Cytophagia bacterium
AGACTACCATTCGTTTTAACTTCAGTTATAACGGTACTGCTCAGGGAGACGAAAATTTGACTTTTACTCCTGTAGCCGATGCTGTTTTTGATATATCAGGAAATGCTGCATCAACTACTCAGAGTAATAATGAACTTCAGTTACATGATGAAACAGATCCAACCATCACTGGGATTACCTTGGCAGAAGCTTCTGGATCCCACAATGTCGATCTTGCCTATTACATCGATGTAGAATTTAGTGAGGGAGTATATGGAGCGACTTTTGATGACTTTGATCTAGATGTTGTTGATGCAGCTACTATCATTCTACACACCGCTACTCAAACCAATGGTGATGCCTTGGTAGGAGGTGAGACTACGATCCGTTTAAATATAACTTTGAACACCTACGGTACATCTGAAGGAAGTGCCATTAATGTGACGGTAAACCCTGAGTCTATTTTCGATCAGGCTAATAACGATGTGCCATTGTTCGATCAGGCAACTACGGCAACTATTGATCAGGCCCTACCTGCTGTAGAATCTCTGCTTGTTGATGCTGATAATTCCGTGCTTACGGTATATTTTAATGAGGCTATTTATGCAGATGATGCGGCCAGCTTGCCAATTGAGGCCAGCCACCTCGACTTATCAGTTTCTGAAGGGGCAGCAACTGATGTTAGTATAACTAACGTATTTGGGCCATTAGATGCAGATCTGGCTGGTGGTGAATCACAGTTAAGAGTCCATTTCACACTTTTAGGAACTCCTAATGGAGAAGAAAGGCTTACCATCAACGCAGCGGATAATTCGTCCATTTTTGATGGTTCAGGAAATAATATGGTTAGCCCGCAACTTTCGAATAACCATAGATTGATCAATGATATTTATGCTCCTGTATTCACTTCAGCAACCTCAGTCAACTTTGTGGAGAATGGAGAAGGTACTGTCTATACCGCTGCTGCTATCGATATATCTACAGTCACTTACAGCCTTGCAAATTCTAATGATGAGACTTTCTTTAATATTGATGGCTCTACTGGAGCAATTACCTTTAAAAATGCCCCAGATTTTGAAAATGCTCAAGATGGAGATTCTAATAATGACTATGTAATTGGTGTTGTTGCCACAGATGATCAAGGTAATGCCGATGAACAAGAGGTCACAGTTATAGTGACTGACAGCGATGAAATTGCTCCATTATTTACCTCAGTGTCAACAGCAAGTTTCGATGAAAATGGAGAAGGAACGGTTTATATCGCTATAGCTACAGATGGTGGTAGTGTGACTTTCAGTCTGGCCAATGCGAATGATGAAGAGTTCTTCAACATTGATAGTTCTACTGGTGAATTGACATTTAAGGTTGTTCCGGACTTTGAAACCCCTCAAGACGCTGATGCTAACAATAGCTACATAGTGGTGGTGAAGGCTACAGATGGAGAAAGTAATGAGTCAACCCTTGAAGTTACCATAACGGTTACGGACTTAGATGAGAATGCACCGGTATTTACCTCTGCTTCAACAGCTTCTTATGTTGAAAATGGAGAGGGCACAGTTTACACTGCAATGGCCACTGATGTAGGAACCGTTACCTACAGTTTGGCCGATTCCAACGATGAGGAGTTCTTTGATTTAAATGCTTCGACTGGTGTGTTGACCTTTATTGCTGCTCCTGACTTCGAAAATCCTTTGGATGCTGATGGGAATAATAGCTACATGTTGGTGATGAAAGCTACCGATGATTCAGCAAATGAGTCTACCCTAGAATTAGCTGTAACAGTTACTGACCTTGATGAGGAGGCACCTGTGTTTACTTCGGCCACTACAGTCAGTTTTGATGAAAATGCTTCTGGGACTGTATATACTGCTACGGTGTCTGATAGTGAATCAGAGACCATCACCTTCGCTCTAGGCTCTGATAAAGATGAATCGGTATTTTCGATTGATGGAAGCACAGGAGTTTTAACCTTTATTTCTCCTCCTGACTTTGAGAATCCGGCAAGCGAATCGGGAAGCAATAATTATGAAATTGATATCAAGGCAACGGATCAAGCCAATAATGAAAGCACATTGACCTTGATCATATCTGTCAATGATCAGGATGAAGTGGCTCCAGTATTTACCTCTTCCTCTTCAGCGAGTTTCGCAGAAAATGATGAAGGCACAATCTACACCTCAGCAGCCACTGATGATGGAGTTATTACTTATAGTTTGGGAGATTCAAATGATGAAGAGTTTTTTAATCTTGATGGCTCCAATGGGCAGTTGACATTTAAGGCAGTACCAGATTTCGAGAATCCTCAGGATGCGGATTTAAATAATAGCTATGTGTTGGTTCTGATAGCTACAGATGATTCTGGCAACGAGTCGACCTTGGAGCTGACTGTGACTGTGACAAGTCAGAATGAAGATCCAGTTATTACCTCAAACCCGATTACTGAGATAGATGATAATGAAATCTACAGCTATAAGGTGACTACAACTGACCCAGATGGTGATAATGTCACTGTAACTTCAAATGCTCTTCCTTCATGGTTAAAACTTTATGGGGAAAATGAAGTGTTCACCTTTGCTGGCAATGGACAGTCAGGGTCTACCAATGCTAACCTTCTTTCCTCAAGTTTCAATATTCCAATTGGAGTAGCAGAAGATAGTCAAGGCAATTTGTATGTGGCTGATCTCTTCAATCACACAATAAGAAGAATATCTACTGATGGTCAGGTAACCACTTTTGCCGGTACCGGATCGGTAGGAAGTCAGGATGGAACCGGAACCGAAGCCTCATTCAATGAACCTTCCGATTTAGCCATTGATAGTCAGGATAACATCTTTGTTGTCGATAGGGAAAATCACGCGATAAGGAAAATTACCCCTGCAGGTGTTGTAACCCATTTTGTTGGTGGAACTGGAGGATATGAGGATGGAACAGGAACTGCTGCCAGGGTAAACCGCCCAACGCAGATTGCAATAGATGATAATGACAACCTATACATAACAGATCAGAATAACTTTAGAATTAGGAAGATTACATCAGCCGGAGTGGTTACTACCATTGCTGGCTCTGGAGTTAACGGTTTTCAGGATGGTGATGCCGGTACTGCCCAATTCTCTCAGCTGACCGGTATTGGAGTCGATAGCCAGGGAAATATATATGTGTCGGACTATGATAATGCAAGAATTAGGAAAATAGATATTGCAGGTAATGTTACTACGCTTGCCGGATCAGGTACCAGATCGATAGAGGATGGTTTGGGTTCAGAAGCTTCTTTCTATAGCCCCTTAGGAATGGATGTAGATGATTCAGGAAATATCTATGTAGCGGAAGTTGCAAGAGTAATCAGGAAAATTGAGCCTTCGGGTCAAGTTACTACTATCGTTGGTTCTGCTTTTGAAACTGGAACTGATGACGGTGTCGGAGCCGAAGCTAAGTTCACCGAACCAAACAATGTTTTCATAGATAGTGGAGGTAACTTGTTCATAACAGAAGGTGTTGTCCATCTTATTCGAAAAGTAGTTGTTAATGGACCTATTTTGACAGGAAATCCATCTGGTCAAAGTGGAGCTACTTCAATTACTTTAACTGCTGATGACGGAAATGGAGGTACTGATCAGCAATCATTCACCATAACAATCAATGATGTAACCGCTCCTGTCTTCACCTCTTCAGGGACAGCCAGTTTTACAGAAAATGCTTCAGGCACGGTATACACTGCTTTAGCCACGGATGTCGGCTCAATCACTTACAGCCTAGGAACCAGTGTAGATGAAGAGTTCTTCACTATTGATTCAAATACGGGAGAGATCACTTTCTTAAGTTCTCCTGACTTTGAGAATCCACTTGATGGTGATGCCAATAACAGCTATGTACTGATTGTAAAAGCTACAGATGCAGCAACCAACGAGTCAACCTTAGAGTTAATGGTCACCGTCTCCGATGTCGATGAAGATGCACCAGTCTTTACTTCAGCACAATCCATCGGCTATAATGAAAATGCATTAGGCACTGTTTACACGGCAGTTTCAACTGATGAAGGCACTATTACATACAGTCTTGGAAACAGTGTTGATGAAGAGTATTTCTCTATTGACTCGAATACAGGAGAGATCGCTTTCTTAAGCACTCCTGATTTTGAAAATCCACTGGACGGAGATGCTAATAACAGCTATGCATTGATTATAAAAGCAAGTGATAGTGAGGGCAACGAATCCACTCTTGAGCTTTTGATTTCAGTCATTGATCTTAATGAAGAGCCCGTCATTAGTTCTTCACCTATAACTACTATTAATAGTTCTGAAGAATATGTCTATACGATAGAAGTATCAGATCCTGATGATGAACCAGTTCAGTTAGAGATGACTCAAGGCCCATCATGGCTTAAACTGCAAAGGACTTATACCACTGTGGAAACTTTTGCCGGCTCTGGAAATGCAGCCAATGTAAATGGACAAGGTGTCAATGCTAGTTTTGGTTCAGTTGGTGATATAGTTATCGATAACGATGATAATGTTTTTGTAGGAGTAGGTGCTGCCCATGTATTGAAGAAAATTGATAATGAAGGCAATGTTACCACTTATGCTGGAATATTGGGTGTGGGAGGTTCTGTTGATGGTAGTCTGCAAGAAGCAACTTTTGGTCATTTTACTGCCATGACATTCGATAATGATGGGAATCTATTTATTGTCGATGGGTCGGAGAGAAAGATTCGAAAAATATCGACTGAAGGGTTGGTAACAACGGTTGCGGGGAGTGGGGTTGATGCTGTGGTTAATGGATCGGCCACTGAGGCAGCATTCTCTTCCCCGGTAGATATTGCTGTGGACTCGCAGGGCAATCTATTTATCGCTGAGACGAACGATCATACTATTAGAAAAATTGATACAGATGGAAATGTGTCAACGTTTGCTGGTTCAGGTCTGCCAGGGTTTGTTAATGCCAATGGAACAGATGCTTACTTTAATTCTCCTACATCTCTGGTTATTGATAGTGAAGACAATTTGTACGTAACAGATATTTCCAATTTCCACATCAGAAAAATCACTCCTCAAGGAGAGGTTACTTCATACGTTGGTAAAAGGGCTTTCGGCAATGTAGATGCTCAAGGTGAAAATGCTGTTTTCAGCTCTCCATATCGTTTAGCAATAGATTCTGACGGTAATTTATACGTAACAGAGCTTCTTGATTTCTTCCCTCCAACCATAAGAAAGGTTGATACAGAGCAGAGTGTGACAACAATTGCCGGTTCTACCGAAGGCTATTTGGATGGAGCAGCATTAGAAGCCCAGTTCGGAAGAACCTTGCCTCTGGATATTGACAGTAGAGGGAGGATCTATATTGCCGATGAAGACAACTATCGGGTAAGGAGGGTTAATAGCGTTATAACCTTAACTGGGGATCCAGAAGGACAGGTCGGTGAATACAATATATCCATTTCAGCTTCTGACGGAAATGGGGCTCAGGTGAATCAAACTTTTACATTGACCGTAAATGATAATGAATCTCCTGCATTTACTTCAGCCTCGACTGCTAGTTTCACGGAAAATAATGAAGGCACAGTTTATACCGCTATAGCTACAGACGCTGGAAACATTACATATAGTCTTGGAACCAGCGTTGATGAAGAGTACTTCGCTATTGATTCTAACACAGGTGTGATCACCTTCCTCAACACTCCAGACTTTGAGAACCCACTGGATGGCGATGCGAACAATAGCTATGTCTTGATAGTAAAAGCTACTGACGATGAAGGCAACGAATCGACTTTAGAGTTGATGGTGACGGTGACTGATGTGGATGAAGACCGTCCGGTATTCACATCAGATGAAACGGCCAGCTTCACAGAAAACGATGAAGGCACTGTTTACACCGCTGTTGCCTCAGATGCCGGAACCATCACTTACAGCCTTGGAACTAGCGTAGACGAAGAATATTTCGCTATCGACTCAAGCACTGGTGAGATCACATTCCTAAGTACTCCCGACTTTGAAAGCCCACTGGATGGTGATGCGAATAATAGCTATGTTCTGATTGTAAAAGCCACTGATGATCAAGGCAACGAGTCAACTTTAGAGCTGATGGTGACAATAACTGATGTTGACGAAGACCGTCCTGTATTCACTTCAGCAGAAACTGCAAGCTTCACAGAAAACGATGAAGGAACGGTTTATACTGCCGTAGCCTCAGATGCAGGAACCATCACTTACAGCCTCGGAACCAGTGTAGACGAAGAGTACTTCGCTATTGATTCCAACACAGGTGAGATCACCTTCCTAAGTACTCCTGACTTTGAGAATCCACTGGATGGTGATGCTAATAACAGCTATGTGCTGATCGTAAAAGCCACAGATAATGAAGGCAACGAGTCAACTTTAGAGCTGATGGTCACTGTCACTGATGTAGATGAGGATCGTCCTATTTTCACTTCTTCAGAAACCGCTAGCTTTTCCGAAAACGCTGATGGGACGGTTTACACAGCAGTAGCTACAGATTACGGAACCATCACCTACAGCCTCGGAACCAGTGCTGACGAAGAATACTTGGCTATCGACTCAAGCACTGGTGAGATCACTTTCTTAAGTACTCCAGACTTTGAAACTCCGCTAGACGGTGATGCCAACAACAGCTACGTACTGATTGTAAAAGCGACTGATAATGAAGGCAATGAATCGACCTTAGAGTTGATGGTGACAGTAACCGATGTGGATGAAGACGCCCCAGTCTTCACTTCTTCAGAAACCGCCAGCTTCACAGAAAATGCTTCAGGCACGGTCTATACCGCTGTGGCTGAAGATGAGGGTGCTATTATATACAGCCTTGGAACCAGTGTAGATGAAGAATACTTTGCTATCGACTCGAACTCTGGTGAGATCACTTTCCTAAGTGCACCTGATTTCGAAACCCCGTTGGATGGCGATGCCAACAACAGCTATGTCTTGATTGTGAAAGCGACTGATAATGAAGCCAATGAATCGACCTTAGAGTTGTTGGTGACGGTAATTGATGTCGATGAAGACCGACCTGTCTTCACCTCAGCAGAAACAGCCAGCTTCATAGAGAACAATGAAGGCATAGTTTACACGGCTTCAGCCACAGATGCCGGAACCATCACTTACAGTCTTGGAACCAGCGTAGATGAAGAGTATTTCAACATCGACTCAAGCACAGGAGAGATCACTTTCTTAAGTGCTCCCGACTTTGAAAATCCACTGGATGGCGATGCTAATAATAGCTATGTGCTGATTGTAAAGGCTACTGACGATGAAGGCAACGAATCAACTTTAGAGTTGATGGTGACAGTCATTGATGTAACAGAGAATACCTCTCCAGTAATTACTTCAACCCCTAAGACGAGTATAGAAGCAGGCTCTAATTACTCCTATACCATCACCTTCACTGATGTTGATAATGATCCGGTCGCTATTACAACTTCTACAAGACCGGAATGGTTGACTTTAGATGTCAGAGAAATTGGGGTGTCCACGTTGACAGGATCAGGATCTGGTTATCAGGATGGTAATGGCACAGAGGCAAAATTTAGGAATCCAACGGGTATTGCCATTAATAGCTTGGGAGAGCTGTTTATAGCAGACCAATCGAATAATGTTATCAGAAAGGTAAGTGTTGATGGAACTGTCTCAACTTTTGCAGGAAATGGGTCATTAGGAGCAACGAACGGAAATAGATTACAGTCTTCATTCTCAAGACCCATTGATCTAATATTTGATTCCGAAGAGAATCTTTATGTAGTTGAATTAACTGGTCATAGAATCAGGAAAATATCCTCTTCTGGAGAAGTTACAACTTTCGTTGGAAGCGAATCAGGTTATCAAGATGGACAGGGAAGTGTTGCGAGGTTCTATTTTCCATCTGGTATTACTAGGGACTTAGATGGCAATTTCTATGTTGTAGATGCGAATCATACGATTAGAAAAATAACAATGGGAGGTATGGTTACTACCTTGGCCGGTAATGGATCTTCAGGTGATATTGATGGTCAAGGTGCCGATGCCCGTTTCAATTACCCTTATGACGTCTATTATTCAAAACTAGAGCAGCTGCTTTATGTTACGGATCTTTTGAACCATAAGATCAAAACGGTTTCTTTAGGAGGTGTGGTTTCTACAATTGCTGGAAGCTCTCAAGGAAATAGAGATGGTGGTGCATTTGTTTCTCAATTCAATGAACCGAAAAGGATAGCGGTAGATTCTGAACAAAATATTTGGATAACAGATTCTGAAAATGATGCAATTAGAAAGATTTCAGTCTTAGGAGAGGTTTCAACTGTAGCCGGTGGTCAAACATTTGGGTTTAATGATGGAAATATAGCGGAGGCTTTATTTAATGGTCCAACGGGGATTCTAATCGATCTTAATGACAACCTGGTAATAACTGATGATGGAAATCACCGAATTAGAAAGCTGGTTCTTGAATCGATGGTTACCTTGTCTGGGGTCGCACCAAGTTCTGTTGGTATTCATCAAGTGAATATTAGAGCTGAAGATGGTAATGGAGGTGAAGTAGAGCAGAGCTTTGCTATTGCTGTTGAGGATACAACCAACCCTATATTTTCTTCAGAATCAACTACGGATTTCACCGAAAATTCTGAAGGTATCGTTTATACGGCCTCGGCTACTGATGTTGGAACAATTACATACAGTTTGGCAGAGGCCAATGATGAAGAATTGTTTACTATTAATGGCTCTACAGGAGAGTTAACATTCAAATCTGCTCCTGACTTTGAGAGTCCGCAGGATGCCGACTTAAATAATTCCTATGTATTGGTATTAAAAGCGACAGATGAGGTAGGTAATGCTTCAACCCTCGAGCTAACAGTAACCGTTACAGACGTTGATGACGATATATTAGAAGGCAGCCTTTCCATTAACGATGTAACTCGAGCCGAAAATGCTGATGTTGGAAGCACCACAGACTTTATATTCACAGTGACGCTTTCTGATAATGTTGGTTCTGCGTTCACTGTGGATTATGGTACAGGAGACAACACGGCAACCACTGCAGGATCAGACTATAGCGCTACTTCAGGTACTCTGAATTTTACCGGTACAGCAGGTGAAACCCAGCAGATTATAGTCACTGTAAATAATGATGACATTCTTGAGGCTGATGAAACTTTCGGTGTTCAGTTGGTCAACCTCCAGGCCAATGGTCAGTCAATCACCATTGCCGATGATACTGGTGTCGGTACAATTACGAATGATGATCAGTCTACCCTTTCTATTTCCGACATCACAAAGGTGGAAGGTAATTCAGGAACGACCGACTTTACTTTCTCAGTAACTATGACCGGTGCTGTAGATCAGCAAGTAACTGTCGATTATGCCACCTCTGATGGAACAGCCACAATTGCCAATGGCGATTACAATGCAACTTCCGGTACTCTTACCTTCTCTGGAGCGGATGGTGAATCTCAAACAATTACTGTAGCGGTAAATGGAGATGCAACTGAAGAATTGAATGAATCATTCACTATTTCTTTGTCCAATGTTCAGGATGGTGGAAAAGGAGTGAGTTTTGCCAAATCAACAGCATTATCAACTATTGCTAATGATGATGATAATGTGGCTCCATCAGGTTTCTCCGTATCTTTCGATGATCAATCGATAGGAGGGAATGAAGTATCCTCAAGCACATTTACCTTCTCAGGAGCAGAGGTTGGTGCTGTTTATAATTATTCAATCACCTCTGCCGGTGGCGGAACTACTGTTACTGGGTCAGGTACTATTGCAACTGCTGCTGATCAGATTTCAATTCCGGACTTATCCGGGCTTAATGATGGTTTGTTGACTCTGTCAGCTACTTTAACGGATGGTTCTTCCAATGTCAGTGAGAGCCAAAGGAGTACCACTAATCTTGACAAAACGGGACCTATTCCTGTAATATCCAGTTCAGCTAGTGGATTAATTTTCACGAAGACGATAACTGCCACCATTACTTTCAATGAAGAAATAACAGGCCTTACTATAGACGACTTATCTGCAACAAATAGTGTGCTCAGTAATTTTACTGGAAGTGGAACAACCTACACTGTTTTGATGACAGCCAGTGCAGATGGTGAAATGACACTGACAGTTCCGGCTAATGTAACTGCAGATGGTTTAGGGAATAAAAACACTGTGTCTAATACTCTTTTAACGAAGGTAGAGGCTTTCAATGCTGCACCATCCGGTCTCGGTTTGAGTGATAAGACTATAACAGAAAAACTCCCTATCGGAACTGTTATTGGGGAATTTTCGACTACTGACCCTGATGATAATGACCGTCATCAATACAGTTTGATTGCTGGTGAGGGTAGTGTAAATAATAATCTTTTTGAGATCGTTGATAATCAGCTCAGAACTAAACAAATATTGGACTTTCAGAAGATTCAGACGGCCAATATCCGTGTGAGAACCACGGATTTGAGGGGTAGTTCTTTTGAGAAGTCTTTTGATATTGAAGTCATCAATCAACCTGAACCCAGAGCTCTGGTTCGATTCATTTACCCTTCAGGGTATGCCACTAACCGCCACGATTTCGGTAGATTATTTGTAGGTCAAGAGGCATCTGTGTCTTTGCAGATAAGTAATGTTGGTATCGATGGCGATTTAAATGTCTCTGATATTAAGCTACCTGATGGATATGAAGCTAGCGAAACAGAATTCGTTGTAGCCCAAGGTGAAACTCAAAAAATTGAGGTGAAGTTTAGCCCTAAAGAGTCAAAGTATTTTTCAGGCTATGGGCAAGTGATGTCAAATGGAGGTACTCCCCAATTTCTGATTTCAGGATATGGACTCATTAATCACCCCCCAGTGGCCTTCGACTTTCCGTTAAGGTCAATTGAATTAAGCAATAGAGTAGTAAGCTTAAATGGATATGATCCTGAAAGATCAAGCATTGAATTTGTTATCACACAGTCGCCACAAAAGGGCAGTTTTATTGATGCTACTCCTAATTCCGATAGGAGGTCCAAGCGGTTTCTTCCTCAAGCTGGGCTAACTCCAGGTAGATACAAGGATGAGTTTAAATTCAAAGTTAGAGAGGTAGCTACCGGAGTCGAATCAGAAGAGGCTAGCGGTGAGTTTTACTTTGAGATTCAGGATACGAAACATGAAATCAATGATATAAGAATCATAGAGAGAACTGAAGATTATATCGCACTAGACTTAACATTTACTGATGAAACCGTGAATTCATCCTATTTTTTCGCCTTAAGAACCTTTGATTCTTATTATTCCAGCTTTAGGGGGCGAACTCGATATTATTGGAATTTATTTTATCAGAACAACTTCTCGTCCAATGAAATAGAAACTGAAAATTCAATTCTCAAGCATAGATTCCGGGTGACAGGTTCTGCCATGCAGAAGTTGATAAGTAATGGTCAGGTTTGGGTAAATCTCCAGTTAAGAGATGACAGGGGGCTCTCTCAGTCTTTTTATATTAAAATAACAAATGATGAGTCGGGTACTAAAATCAATGTAGTGAATGAGGGAACAGAAGATGGTGAATTTGTAGTCTTTGGTGAGGATAAATCACTTCCTGAAAATGAGACAGTAGATGTTGATCTGTCTGCTCTTGAGTTTGGTGGGTTTGATTTAAAAGATGCAACCATTGAGATTTCTGATAATCCGCTTTATGGCACGGTAGGTGAACCAAGTTTAGTTGAGAATTCAGGCGAATTTGCCAGGTGGAGAGTTTCATATACCTCAACATCGGAGACCCAGCAATTAGACTCAATCGGATTTATTGTCTCTCACCCAGCTAGGGATGAGCAGTTTAAGGCATATGCCAGATTGGAAATTATTGAAGTGCCTGATCAACCTGTGTTGAATTCAATTGCTGATCAGCAAATTCAGGAGGATGAATCACTGTCCTTGAAACTCGATTATAGCGATCCGGATAGTGAATTGTCAGTTTCCGTGACTTCTACTGATGAAGATAATATAAGTCTCCAGATAGTAGACGGAACTTTGAATGTAACTCCTAATCTGAACTACAATGGTAATGTAGAAATATTGGTTTCGGTTACAGAGGCAGATAGTGATGAACCAGCGAGTGTATTGGAGACCTTTAACTTACAAATTCTACCTGTTAATGATCAACCAATAATGTCTGCCATAACAGATACTGAAGTCAGTGAAGACAATAGTATAGAGCTTAAACTCCAGGCTAGTGATGCAGATGAAGAATTGGCTACTTTTGAATATACAGCTACAACAGATCAGCCGGAAAATGTTGAAATAAGCATTGAAGCAGATGTTATGACCATAACTCCTGTGGCTGACTATAATGGAGACCTTACTTTCTATGTGAAAGCAGATGATGGAGAAGGAACACTAAGTTCTGTTTCTGAGCCGGAAACTTTTGTATTGAAAGTTAACCCGGTGAATGACTCTCCTGAGGTAAGTAGAACAATTGCCACTCAATCTATCGTGGAAGGGTTGCCGGCTTACACAATTGATTTGTCTGATTACTTCTCTGATCCTGACGTAGAGTCCAGCGAGCTGACCTATTCTGTTGGTTCAGTTTCCAATGTTTCTTTGACTGTAAATGGATCAATATTGACTATTCAATCGGTAGATGGGGCAGAAGGCTTGGAAACGGTGACAATCACTGCAAGTGATGGAGTGTTGTCGGCTTCTCAGGATGTGAGTTTTGTAGCCAGTGCTTCAAGTGATGAAATAACAGTGGCAAATGCACTTAGCGACCTGAATCTGGAGGAAGACTTTGATCTTCAGGTAATAGATATTTCCGACTTGTTTGCTTACTCAAATGATGCCAATGCTGAGTTTACTTATCAGTTGTCTGGAAATAATAGCGTTAGTGCGGCCATTAGCGGAACGAGTCTGGAAATTGGTGCTTTGGAGAACTTTAACGGAACAGATCAATTGTATATCATTGGTTCTACTGATGGGATTTCTGCCTATTCCCAAATAAATATCAATGTTAGTGCTGTAAACGATGCTCCAGAGCTTGTGTCTTCAATTTCAGATTTAAGTGTACTTGAAGATGTGGCTATTTCCAGGGCTATATCAGATAATATCTTCTCCGATGTGGATGGAGACGTGCTGACCTATTTCGCTCAATTTGGTGCTAATTGGTTAAGTTTTGACGCTTCTACCAGAACATTTAGCGGTACTCCACAGAACGATGATGTGGGAACGGTAGAGGTGACACTCACTGCAGAAGATCCTTCTGGAGCGAAGGCTACGGATACCTTCCAGATTGTGGTCAGCAATACCAATGATGATCCAACAGATATTGGAA
>JABXIP010000529.1 GCA_013373005.1 Cytophagia bacterium
TCATTTGCAAGACCATCAGCAATCTCTCTGATTTCCTGACGGATGCTCAACATCGCATCGCAGAATCTATCTAGCTCTACTTTAGATTCAGACTCTGTTGGCTCAATCATCAAAGTTCCGGCTACAGGGAATGAAACCGTTGGTGCGTGGAAACCATAGTCCATCAAACGCTTGGCAATGTCTTCCACCTCAATTTTCTGTGCTTTGAAGTCACGACAATCAACAATCATTTCGTGTGCACAACGGCCATTTTTACCGGCATAAAGAATCTTGAATTCTTTCTCCAATCTAGCCTTGATGTAGTTGGCGTTCAGAATGGCAGTCTTAGTAGCGTTCGTTAGCCCTTCTGTACCCATCATGGCAATGTATGCATAAGAAATTACCAAAATGCTGGCGCTACCCCATGGAGCAGAAGAGATTGAACTTATTGGCTGATCGCCACCAGTAGTCTCCATTACCGCACTATTTGGTAAGAACGGAGCCAAGTGCTCTGCCACACCAATTGGTCCCATACCAGGACCTCCACCACCGTGAGGAATACAGAATGTCTTGTGCAAGTTTAGGTGGCAAACGTCAGCGCCAATAATTCCCGGGCTGGTCAAGCCAACCTGAGCATTCATATTGGCACCGTCCATATACACCTGCCCACCATGCTCATGAACCAAAGCACAGATATCCTTGATGCTTTCTTCAAACACACCGTGCGTTGAAGGATAAGTAACCATTAGGCAGGAAAGATCAGAGCTATGGGCTTCCACTTTAGATTTCAGGTCATCCATATCGATATTACCCTTCTCATCGCAAGCCACAATCACCACTTTCATTCCGGCCATTACAGCTGAAGCAGGGTTAGTTCCGTGTGCCGATGAAGGAATAATAGCCACATTTCTATGGGTATCTCCTCTGCTTTCATGGTAAGCTCTAATCACCATTAAACCGGCATACTCGCCTTGTGCGCCAGAGTTAGGCTGAAGTGATACATCAGCAAAACCAGTAATTTCACACAACCAGTCCACCAAATCGTTGAACATCATGTGATAACCTCTGGTCTGGTATTTTGGAGCGAAGGGGTGAATATCACCGAACTCAGGCCATGTTACCGCTACCATTTCAGAGGTAGCATTCAATTTCATGGTACAAGAACCGAGAGAAATCATGGAATGCACTAAAGACAAGTCCTTATTCTCAAGCTTCTTGATGTATCTCAACATTTCGTGCTCAGAGTGGTATTGATTAAATACCGGGTGAGTCATGAAATCTGAAGTTCTTTCCAATGCTGCAGGCCACTCAATAGAAAGATTAGCAGCTTCACCATCAAGGTCAAAGCCCATCACCTGACCTGTTGCCTCTGCAAAAACATTGAGCAACACCTCTATGTCTTCAACTCGGGTGGTTTCATCTACTGAAATACCAATATCTCCAGAGTCAAAGTATCTTAGGTTAGCCTGGTTTACCTCAGCAATAGTTTTGATTTTATCTGCCAGGGCGAAATCACATTCTACTCTTAGTGTATCGAAGTAAATTTCATTCACTTGGTTGAAGCCCAAAAACTTCAAACCTCTATTCAAGAGCTTCGCGAAGCCATGGATTTTTACAGCAATATGCTTGATACCTTGGGAACCATGGTAAACACCATACATTCCAGCCATTACGCCAAGTAATACCTGAGCAGTACAAATGTTTGAAGTAGCCTTCTCTCTTCTAATGTGTTGTTCACGAGTCTGAAGCGCCATTCTGTAGGCTTTGTTACCTTCACGATCTATGGAAACACCAATGATTCTTCCAGGTATTTGTCTCTTGAACTGATCTCTGGTAGCAAAATAAGCCGCATGAGGCCCACCGTAGCCCATTGGCACACCAAATCGCTGCGTAGTTCCTACTACGGCATCGGCTCCCATTTCTCCAGGAGGTGTAATCAGGGCAAGCGCCATCAGGTCTGCTGCGAAGGTTACAAATACATTATTCTCATGAGCTGTTTCTACAAACGAGCGGTAGTCAATTACTTTACCATCGCTGGCAGGATATTGAATCAAAACGCCATAAAGGTCTTGTCTGGTCAAATCCAACTCAGCGTAATTTCCTATTTCAAGCTGAATTCCGAATGGAGTAGATCTGGTCTTTAAAACATCGATAGTTTGCGGGAAAGTATTCTCATCGACAAAAAATACATTGGCATCCTTCTTATCCTTCTTTCTCTGACCAGCGAACATAGCCATGGCCTCAGCCGCAGCGGTTCCCTCATCGAGCAATGAAGCATTGGCAATTTCCATGGCAGTAAGATCCATTACCATGGTCTGGAAATTGATAAGTGCCTCCAATCTACCCTGAGCAATTTCTGCCTGATAAGGAGTATAAGCTGTGTACCATCCCGGGTTCTCCAGAATGTTTCGTTGAATCACACCCGGTACAATGGTATTGTAATATCCCATACCGATGTATGATTTGAAAATCTTGTTCTGAGCAGCGATGTGTCTCAGGTCTTTCAGAAATTGAAATTCAGATTTAGGAAGCGGAAGGTTCAAAGGTTCCTTCATGCGGATTCCGGCAGGTACGGTTTCCTCAATAAGCACATCAAGGCTTGGCGCACCAATCACCTCCAACATTTCGCTAATCTCTTGTTGATCAGGCCCGTTGTGGCGATCTTCAAACCTTTGAGTCTTTCTTAAATCAATTTTTGTCATATCTCCAGTTCTCGTTCAATTTACTTCTTGAATTGTGCTGCAAATGTAAGTTACTGACCTCTGATTTCCTTATTTATCCATGTCAAAAAAAGCTGACCGAATACATAAGTATACATGTCTAGATTTTAAAAAAACCTTAGCTTTAGCGTTCTAAAAATTCAATTGTTTAAACTAATTATAGAATGAGGAGATTAAAGCTATCCCTTATGGGACTTGTGATAGCAGCGCTAGCTGTAAATGCACAAGATAAAACGGCAGTGAAGTATGCCAATACTATCACTCCGGAAGACATGAAAAGCAAGCTTTCTATTTTAGCATCGGATGATTTTCAAGGAAGAGAAACCGGAACTGAAGGCCAAAAGAAAGCATCAAAGTTCTTGGAAGACTTCTATCAGAAGATTGGACTAGAGGGTCCTGTTGATGGAACCTACCGTCAGAAATTCGATATGTATCAGAACGACTGGTCTGGTGTATATATCAAAGCTAAAGGTGGCAAGAAAATGAATGGCACCGATTTCATTTTCATGGGAAATGCTTCTATGGACAAAGAAATGAAGTTGAGCACAGTTTTCGTTGGAGACGCCAGCAACCTTGAAGGCATGGACCTTGAAGGCAAGGGTGTGATGACTACCACTAGCTCTAGAGAGGTTTTCGCTAAGTTGGCTGAAACCGGTGCCAAGGCTATTTTCGTGGTAGCTGCCAATGACGAGCAGTTTATGCAAGCCTTACCGCGTCAGGCCAGATTCAGAATGCTCAGCCGATTGAGCTATGAGAAAGGTGTTCAAGGAGACGAGAGCATTATCTTCAACATTCCTCAGTCATTAGCCGCTAACCTAATGAACACTTCTGTAGACAAGCTAATGGCAGCTGCAAGCTCTCCATCAAGCATTAAGGCGCGCAACGTTAGCTTCAAAGTAGAGCCAAAAACCAAAACCATTTCTACAGAGAACATGGTGGCTTTTCTTGAAGGAACCGATTTAAAAGATGAAATCCTTGTGATCTCTTCACACTACGATCACATTGGTATGAACGAAGATGGCACAGTTATCAACAATGGAGCTGATGACGATGGATCTGGAACAACCGGTGTTATGGAAATTGCTGAAGCCTTCGCACAAGCTGCCAAAGAAGGTAACAGACCAAGAAGAAGCATTCTTTTCCTAAATGTTACTGGTGAGGAGAAAGGACTTCTAGGTTCTCAATACTACTCTGAGCACCCGCTTTTCCCATTGGAGAACACAGTGAACGACTTGAACATCGATATGATTGGTAGAGTTGATCCTGAGCACGAAGAGTCTGGCAACAGAGACTATGTCTATGTGATTGGCTCTGAGAAGCTTTCGAGCCACTTGAAAGTTATTTCTGAGTATGCCAACATTACTTACACGAACATCGATTTGGATTACAGATATGACGATCCGAATGATAGAAACAGATTCTACTATCGTTCTGACCACTACAACTTCGCTAAGAAGGGTATTCCGATTATCTTCTACTTCAACGGAACGCATGCCGACTACCACAGACCTACTGATACGGTAGATAAAATTGCCTTTGATGTAATGGCTAAAAGAGCCCAGTTGGTTTTCCACACTGCCTGGATTTTGGCTAACAGAGACCAAAGAACTCCGGTAGACAGAACCGATGATATGGACTATACTTCAAGAGATTAATATTTCTTGTCAAAAACATAGAAGAAAGGTTACCTTCACGGGTAACCTTTTTTTATGGCAAATATTCTACATATCCTCAACGGAGACAGTACACTCGAACTATTTAAGCACACTAATATTCAAGGCGAAACTTTCGTTTGGCGTGAGGTTTTAGCTGAGGGGCCAATTGATACGGACTTTAACTCTGATGCTTTCTGGAATGAAAGAAAGGCATTTATGTGTGGGTTCTTCGGTATTAAAGAAGAAGATTACGATCAGGATGTTTACCTGCCATTTAAAGCCATTGCTAAAAACATTAAGAACTACGATGAAGTGGTGCTGTGGTTTGAATATGACCTGTTTTGCCAGATAAATATGATGGCGCTCATTCATTATTTGGGTCAAGTGCGAGAGCCTTGGCAAACCATTTCTATGGTTTGTTCAGGACGAATCGACAATAGCGGCAAACTTTATGGCCTGGGTGAGCTGAGTCCAGATCAGTTAGAAAAACAGCTTGAGAAGAAATTGAAGCTCAATACTCGTGAGTTTGAGTTTGCTGATGAGGTGTATCAGGCCTACTGCTCATCAAATCCCAATAACCTGTATACCTATTCTATTATGCCTTCGGATGAATTCTGGTATTTAGCCGATGCACTACAAACCCATTTTAAGCGCTTTCCCAATAACATCTCTGGACTAACGGAAATTGAGCAGAAGATAGTAGACCTTGCCGAGAGTGGAATCAGCGACCATAGGAAATTGGTTGGAGAACTTTTAAGGTGGCAGGAACACTATGGCTTTGGCGACTTACAATACTTCAATACCATCAATTACCTGAAACCGCTTTTTGAGGACTTCGAAACGCTGAAATTAAAAACAGAGCCCGAATTGAGCTCTGCTATTCAAAGTCTTGATAGAAATATGAAACTGGGTGGAGCCTCTTTAGATCAGTGGCAGTTCGATGCTAATTCAGAAGAATTAAAATCAGTCTAGTTCACCGTCTGACCTGCGGTACTGACGGATAATATTACCTCTTAGAGAATCTCACTCTTCCGTCATTTACACGGATGTCTACATCGGCTTTGCCTCCGTCAAGTGAAAGAGTAACTCTGTGATCTCTTTCTTCTTCTACCTTAAAGTCACTGCTAGATGATACTCTTCCATCGTCTTTGGCTACGTAGAATTTACCACCCCCATTAAGCACTACAAAATCGATGTCGGCATCGTCTGAATTGATCTCGTAAGAACCATCATCTGAGAGGCTAGTTTCTATGGCCACATCTCCATCTTCTGAAGTAACGTCAATTCTAGTAAAGGCTCCATTTCTCACATCAATATCCCCGTCTTCATTCTCAACCAAAAGGTTACCAATACCACCATCTACTCTCAGGTCTCCATCTTCAATTCTTACATCAATGCTTTTAGATTTTGTATCAAGCAGCTCAATATCACCATCTTCAACACGCATGGAAATAATGCCGTCAATATTCCTGATCACATAATCATCGTCTTCACCATCAATTTTAAGACCTCCATTGCGAGGCATCTCAATGGTGATTTGATACTCTGTTCTGAATGTACCAATGCTGAAACGGACATTTCCTGATCTTCTTTCTTTGATCACCAAGTCTCCTCCAACTTCTTCTACATCTACCTTGAATGTTCTGTTACCAGAGCGTATTCCATTAACCGACTCAACACGGTCGATTTTCACGTGAACATCAGACCTGTCAGAACCGGTAATTCTTACATCGGCATCTTCTGAATTAAGATGAATAATACCATTAGTGCCAAAAGAATAGGTCTCATCTAAATGAAACTCTCCTTCTTCCTGAGCCTGAACATTCAATACTGAGAGAACGAGCGCCACCATGGCACTCAACAAGATTTTTCGTTGCATAATACTTTGAGTTTGAGTTGTATGCGAATTTAA
>JABXIP010000018.1 GCA_013373005.1 Cytophagia bacterium
GACTGGCGATGGGTACATTACGCCCTTGAGCAAGGGGTAAAACTTTCCATCAACCCGGATGCGCACCAGATGGAGGGTTACCATCATATGCAGTATGGGCTGTTGACTGGTAGAAAAGGAGGCCTTACTGCCGAAATGACTTTCAATGCCTTGAGCTGTGAAGCCATAGACAAACATTTTGCTGAGAAAAGAGCAACGGCTCCTGCCCATGCCTAAGAAAGTACTCATCATTCGTTTTTCCTCCATTGGAGACATTGTGCTCACCACACCGGTTATTCGAGCCATTAAAACTCAGCTAGACGATTTGGAGGTGCATTATGCTACCAAGAAGCAATACCATTCCGTTCTGGAAGCTAATGCCTATATAGACAAGTTTCATCTGCTGGATGATGACTTGGGAGCGCTAATCAAGGATCTCAAAGAAGAGCAATTCGACTTTGTGGTTGACCTCCACAATAACCTGAGAACTCGAAGAATTAAGTCTGGTTTGAAAGCTGATTCTGCAGCATTTCCAAAACTCAATTGGGAAAAGTGGCTGATTGTGAATTTGAAAGTTGACAAGCTTCCGAATGTGCATATCGTTGATCGTTACCTGGAAGCGGCTGCTCCCTTGGGCATCAAAGCAGATGCATTGGGATTAGACTATTTTATTCCTGAGAAGGATGAAGTGGAGAAGGACTGGCTGCCTGAAACTCATCGGGGTGAGTTTGTGGCTTTCGCTATTGGAGGAAATCATGCTACCAAGCAACTGCCTCTAGAAAGGATGATTGAGCTATGCGATAAAATCAACAAGCCAATTATTCTCTTAGGAGGAAAGGAAGATGCTGAAAACGGAGAGAAAATTGCTGACTTCTTCGATCGAAAATATGAAACCGAAGACTTTAAAGAGCCACTCAATGAGCTCGGTAAAAAGGCTCTGATCTACAACGGCTGTGGCAAATTCTCTATCAATCAAAGCGCCTCGGTCTTGAAACAAGCATCATACGTTTTTACTCACGATACCGGCATGATGCACATTGCCGCGGCACTCAAAAAGACGATTTATTCCATTTGGGGAAATACCATTCCTGAATTCGGAATGTACCCTTACAGAACCAAATTCACAATTTTGGAAAAGAAAGGGCTAAGTTGTCGCCCATGCTCCAAAATTGGGTACAAGAAATGCCCTAAAGGACATTTTAAGTGCATGAATGAAATTATCTTCGACTTCTGGCTACCTTAGCCAGACCAGATGTCTCAAAAGCCAAAAGAGCGTCACCCTGAACTTGATTCAGGGTCTTTTGGAAATTGATTTTAAGAATTTATAGATTCCAACTGGTCAGACCAGTGATGATCAGGAAAAAAGTACCTCTATGAAACAAAAGTCTCTACAAACCCTGTCTCTTGTTCTTATCATGATCTCTCTGATTCTTGAGGTTGGTTACGATCAGGCTTGGTTTGAGTTTGACAATCCACAAGCACTATTTGGTATTTCTCTTGCTTTCGTGCTTGTATCCATGTCCATCAACGTGAAGATTATCCGAACCATGGATACTAAGCCACATGTCCGAAAAACCAGTCAGCTGGCTTTGGTAATTTCCGCTTTGTATGCCGTGGCTGTTTTTGGCTTGGAGTTGATTTAGTTCACTAAACTTTCTATCCTATTTTCCCACTTCTCAAAGTTGAAGGAATTCACTTGCTCCTCCATTGAAGAACGAATTGCATCGGTCATCAAATTGCCAATACTGCCTTCATGATTGTGATCAACCTTTCTGTCGGCTTTAAATTCTCCAGCATTTACATCTTTCCCAACTTGGATGTAAGCTTCGCGAAAAGGTACGCCTGAAAGTACTTGTCGGTTCACTTCCTCCACAGTAAACAGATAATCGTATTTGTCCTGATCAATTTTTGACGCATTAATCTTGATGTGCTGAAGCATGTATTCGGCCATTTCCAAACAGGCTTTCAAATCTTCCAGAGCCGGAAAAAGCAATTCCTTCAGCAACTGCATTTCACGATGATATCCTATCGGAAGGTTAGCGGTGAGCATGGCAATATCATTAGGTAAAGCCACAATACGGTTACACTTACCACGAATCAACTCGAAAACATCAGGGTTCTTTTTGTGAGGCATAATGCTGGAACCGGTAGTCAGTTCGTCCGGAAAAGTAAGGAAGCCAAAATCCTGACCCATGTATAGACAAACATCCATAGAAAACTTGCCTAAAGTGGCAGCAATGGAGGCCATACCATTGGCTAGTTGCTTCTCAGCCTTTCCGCGCGACATCATGGCATAAACCACATTGTGATGCATAGACTCAAAACCTAATAAATCAGTTGTCATTTGGCGATTGAGCGGGAAGGAAGAACCAAACCCAGCTCCTGAACCCAATGGGTTTTTATTCACCATTTGGTAGGCAGAATGAAGGGCATTCACATCATCTACCAAGCCCTCGGCATAGGCTCCAAACCACAGTCCGAATGAGCTCGGCATGGCTACCTGCATGTGGGTATAGCCGGGGATAAGAACGGATTTATACTCTTCGCTCAGCGTGGTCATTCTATCGAATAAAGCCTTGGTGACTTCCACAATTTCTTTGACTTCGGAACGCATAAAGAGCTTCAGATCGACTAAAACCTGGTCGTTTCTGGAGCGGCCACTGTGGATTTTCTTACCTACATCGCCCAGCTTTTCAGTGAGCATAAACTCAATTTGAGAGTGGATGTCTTCCACATCGTCCATCATCTCAAACTCACCA
>JABXIP010000542.1 GCA_013373005.1 Cytophagia bacterium
CAGTGTTTCTCTTATGATGATCATGAGCGTATAGCTGAATTTCTTGGAAAATCAGCACGAGGAGAGCAGCTATTTACTTTCAAGAATATTGATCGGTTTAGTCGTAGAAAGCTGACAGAAAAACTAACGATTTGGCTTACGCAACTTTAGTTTTTCCAAAAGCTGATTAACCAAGCCATTGAATTCAATAGATACCTTAAACAGGTAAGCGCAACCCAACAGAACCAGGCTAATTACCGCAGATCTGATGAGAAGGTCGATTATCGAATTAGAGAACTCTCCTAACCAACTATTGATAGCTAGTACGAGGCCAACAATGAATACTACCTTGACCGTTGAAAAATTGAAGGGTTGAATTCCAAACTTGGCCCATACATAGAAATACTTCAGGAGGTTAAAAGTGAGCATAGCAAGGAATGATGCAATGGCTGCTCCTTCAATGCCATAGGTTGGTATTAAGATCAAGTTCAGTACAATAGTGAGGATTGCCAGAATGGCCACAGCTACCACATTGAATTTGTAATACTTTGACATTACAATAATCTCACCGTTGGTGCCGAAAGCCATGTCGGAAAGCTTACCAAGCCCAATAAAGAGCACCACATTAAAGCCTCTCAAATAGGCCTCATTATTGGGGATGAAATTGTAGATATTGTTCAAGTTGGCCCATATACCCACCAGCAACAGAGAGCCTATCAATAATTGATTGATAGAGGTTTGCTGATAAAGCTTCTTCACAGCCGGCATGTCATTTTTATTGAATGACTGGGCAAGCAGTGCAGAACTCAATTGCGTAATAGCCCGCTTGGGCATTTCAATCACAATACCAATAAAAAAGGCGATAGTGTATATTCCAGTTTCATCCAGCCCCAGGCTTCCGCTGATCATTACACTGTCGATCTGAAGTATAATTTGCGTTCCTCCTGCACCAATAAGAGAGAATAGGCCATAGTTGAAGATTCTTTTGAGATTACCCTGTTTTAGGAATTTAAAGTCGAGAGATAGGCTAAGTTCATTGCTAGCCTTGAAGAAGGCGAACATAGCGATGGTGGCCAGTCCATAAATACCAATGAGCGAATAAACCAAGGTGTTAAACTCAACCAGCTCAAATCCATAAAGCACCAGCATAATCATTGTTAAAACCCTAAGTCCGACATCGCGAATGATGGTAGGAGGGACAATCTTTAACAGACTTCTGGAATAGGCTTCCAATAGTTGAAAGAGAATGATAAGGTAGGTGACTATTAGTGTCAGCTGAAAATACTCCACAAACAATGGTGATTCCATTGCGAAGTAGCCTACAATTGATTGCTTGAAAATTAGGGTAACCAGGCAAAGCAAAATAAATCCAGCTGAGCCTCCTATTAGAGCAGAAGTAAGAAGACCCTTGTTGTTTTTAAACTCAGGGTAGAATTTAATAAAGCTTTGAGCCAGACCCATTTGACCAAAAGTGGCCAACAGATAAGCCGAACTTTGTATCAACCTGAACAGGCCAACTTGTTCGGTGCTTAGAAAATAGGGGTTGAGCCAGAGCACATTGAAAAAGCCAATCGCCACACCGATGTAGGAGATGATGGATGATCGGATGCTTTGGCGGATAACTATGCCCATTATGGTTTCCTCCAGATGGTGGTGTTTGTTAGGCCTGTGGTAGTCTCAATTTTCGGCCAGCTAGAAAGTGTCTGGTGAACCTGATGATATCTGTGCCTTTCGGAATTATCGAGCACCAATAAACCTCCAGATTTTAGCTTATCAATGGCGTTCAGTGCACAGGTTTTTCTGGCTCTTCCATCCACCAAAATAAAGTCGAAGGACTCATCTGTGAATTGAAGTACAAAATCAGTATAGGTTTTGAATAGGTCATCAGGTACCGGAAATTCGGCTTCAGTAAGAAATACCTGAGCCTCACTACTTAGGTGCTGTTGCGGTACATCTTTTTCAGCCTTGATCAGATGGTATTCCACCTGAGGTAATTGAGATATTTGATTGCTTACCTGCCCGAACCACGCCTCGTCATGTTCTACACTTACATATTTTTTGAAAAAAGGAGCGAAGTAGGCTGTGCTCCGTCCGCTGCCGTATTCTAAGCCCGCTTCACTATCCGTTAACAAGGTTTGCAGCGCTTTAATGGAGTCGGGACAAAGCCATGGCTCTTGCGGGTGAGCCTTTTGGTAATTGTTATACTTCAGTTTTAAAAAGGGTCTCAAAAGACGATACTGCCAGTAGGCAATACCACTACCTTTTTGCTGACTAAAATTCTTTCTGGCAAAAGGTTTGGCAGATATGGCCTGTTGAACCTCTGAAAACTTTGATAGAGTAACTGTCATCCGGAGTCCCGAAACTAATAAATCGGTTCTTAAAAAATCATTCGCTTTGAAATTTTAAGTAGATAATGAAAATTGCGCGCATGCGAATAGCCTTTTTCCTTGATCAGTCCTTTCCTCCAGATTCAAGAGTAGAGAACGAGGCGTATTCTCTGATCCAGGCCGGGCATGAGGTTCACCTCTTTTCATTAAACTTCAAAAAGCTGAAGCCCAAGGAAACCACGGTTAATGGCATTAAGGTTTACAGGCAGAAAGCGGGTTGGCTGCTTTATAAGTCTTCAGCACTGGCTTATGAATGGAAATATTATCATAAGAAGCTGGAAAACCCAATCCGCAAGTTTATAGAGTCGGTGAAGCCCGATGTGCTGCACGTGCATGACATACTTATTGCGAAAGCAGTGATGGATGTAAACGATCGCTATTTTCAACTTCCGTTGACGTTGGATTTACACGAGAACAGGCCGGAGATTATGCAGTACTATCCGCATTTGCAGAGGTTTCCGGCCAAGAAGTTGGTAAAAATTGATTTGTGGAAGGAAGCTCAGAATGAACTGATCAAACGAGCGGACCATGTAGTTTTGGTTACACCTGAGGCTATTGATGTAGCCGTGGCAGATACAGGTGAGCCGAATGACAAATTCACTGCTGTGGCCAATACTATCTCACCAGAGATATATTGGAACTACCCAATTGATAAAAAGGTAGTGAGGAAATTCAAGAAGGGCTTCGATATAGTGTATGTAGGTGACACTGGTTTGAGAAGAGGGACCGATACTGCTATTCGGGCTTTAAAAATGGTGGCCGATCAAATTCCGGAAGCTCAGCTGGTTTTGGTGGGCAAGAGTACTGAAGACGAACAGTTGAAGGATTTGGTCAGCGAGTTAGGCCTAAGTGCACATGTATTGTTCGAAGGCTGGCAAGATGTTTCCAAATTTCCTTCCTATATCAAAGGGGCTGAGGTTTGTATTTCACCATTACATAGAAATCTACATCACGACACTACTTTAGCTAACAAACTTTTTCAGTATATGGCAGGTGGCAGACCTATTATTGCCAGCGATTGCCCAGCCCAAGTTTCGGTAATTAAGGGAGCCAAAGCCGGACTTATTTTTGAAGCAGGAAATGCACAGCAAATGGCTGAGCTGCTGATTGGTTTATACAATAATCCATCACTTGCCAGCGAATTGGGCGA
>JABXIP010000376.1 GCA_013373005.1 Cytophagia bacterium
GAACAGCTGGTTCAATTAGGCTTTGAAGCAGGCAGAATGAAGACCGGAACACCTCCAAGAGTTGATGGACGTTCCCTTGACTATTCAAAAATGGAGGAACAGAAAGGCGATGAACAACCAGAGAAGTTCTCCTTCAGCAATGAAACTACTCCGTTAAAAGAGCAAAGAAGCTGCTTTATTACCTATACTAATCCTGAGGTTCATGAGACTTTGGAGAAAGGTTTTGACAGATCTCCAATGTTTAATGGAAGGATTCAAGGAATTGGTCCGAGATATTGTCCATCCATAGAAGACAAGATCAATCGATTTGCAGAGCGAAACAGACATCAAATCTTTGTTGAACCAGAAGGATGGGATACCGTAGAAATATACGTCAATGGTTTTTCAACCTCATTGCCTGAGGATATACAATACGAAGCTATCAGGAAAATAGAAGGGTTTGAGAATGTTAGAATGTTTAGACCTGGCTATGCCATAGAATACGATTACTTTCCGCCTACACAATTGGGCCTAACCCTAGAAACCAAGTTAGTTGAGAATCTATTCTTTGCAGGGCAGATAAACGGAACGACAGGATACGAAGAGGCTGCTTGTCAAGGTTTAGTGGCAGGTATTAATGCTCACCGAAAAATACAGGACGAGGAGAAGTTCACACTTTCTAGATCAGAAGCATACATAGGTGTACTCATAGATGATCTTATTAATAAAGGTACCAATGAGCCTTATAGAATGTTCACCAGCAGGGCAGAACACCGAATACTGCTTAGACAAGACAATGCCGATCTAAGACTTACCGAAAGAGGTTATAACATTGGCTTGGCCACAGAAGAACGTCTTGCACAAACCAAAGAGAAACAAAGGCAGCTCAATCTACTTATCAATGATCTTCATCAGAAGAAGGTTGATCCTGATCTGGCTAACCCAATGTTAGAATCGCATCAGACTGCGGCCATCCAACACAGAACAACGCTCAACAAACTGGTTAAACGTCCACAGCTAGAAATCATGAACCTTCGTGAGATCAATGAAGAGCTTGCCACATACTTCGATAAATACGACCGTCAGATCATTGAAGCTGCAGACATTTATATCAAGTATGAGGACTACATAGATAAAGAAATGAAGCTGGCAGAAAAGATGGGTGAGTTGGATAATGTAAAAATTTCTAAGCAATTCAACTTCTCCGAAATCACAGCACTTTCAGCTGAAGCCAGAGAAAAGCTTAATAAAGTACGTCCTGAAACATTAGGTCAAGCATCGCGCATTAGTGGTGTTTCACCAGCGGATATTTCAGTGCTAATGGTTTACATGGGGAGATAGTCAAGTGCAAGAAATTCAATCATGTCCGGTATGCAGTAAAGAAAGCTTTAAAGAGTACCTTAAAGTACCCGATCACTTCGGTTCTAAGGAGGGATTTACACTGGTTAAGTGCTGTAGCTGTCAAACCCTAAGTACAACACCACAACCTGATGAAAAAGAGATTATAACTTACTATAAATCAAATAGTTATGTATCTCATGGCGATTCTATCAACCCCATTTTCGACTTTGTTTATAGAACCATCCAGAATAGAAATTTGAAGTATAAAAGAAAGCTCATAGAGCGTTATACTTTGGGCAAAAATCTGCTTGACTATGGTTGCGGATCCGGGACGTTTTTAGAATACATGAATAAACAAGGCTGGGAGACTAAAGGAATTGAACCTGATGAAAATGCCAGACAAATCGCTGAAGAAAAAGGTGTCAAGCTCACTAGCCTAGATCAACTTAATTCCGAGTATGACTGCATCACACTGTTCCACGTGCTGGAACATGTTCATAAATTAAAAGAGACTATTCAAACACTTATAGAACATTTATCTAAAAATGGTGTGTTGATGCTTGCACTACCCAACTACAACTCACGAGACGCTCAACAATACAGGGAATTCTGGGCTGGATATGATGTGCCCCGACACCTCTATCATTTCAACCAAAAAAGTATTTTTAGCCTGGCCAAGGAGTTTGGTTTGAATATTGTTTCAACTCATCCATTATATTTCGATAGCTACTATGTTAGTTTGCTGTCAGAGAAATATAAAAATGGAAAAGGTAATTTGATTGGTGCAGTCAAAACAGGATACTTATCTAACCATTCCGCTAAAAAGACCAAAGAGCATAGCAGTTTAATATATGTACTCAGCAAATGAATAGACTCGTTCATTTTTTTCTCCTTTCATTGGCCATATTCACTTTAGGCTGTGCTAACATTAGTTCCCCTCAAGGTGGGCCAGAAGATGAAACTCCACCGAAACTCTTAAACTCAATACCTGAGATCGGCCAGACCAATTATACAGGTGATAAACTCATTCTAACATTCGATGAATGGGTCACCACAAAAAAATTAGAAACCGACATTATCATTACCCCAAGAATCACAGGCTCATTTAAAACACGAATCAAGAAGAATATTATCGAGCTGACTTTCTATGAGCCTCTGAAGGAAAACACTACTTATGCTGTAAGTTTTGGTTCAACCATTCAAGACATCACCAACAACAACCCAGCTGAGAATCTAAACCTCAGTTTTTCAACCGGGCCATTTATCGATTCCCTTACTGTTTCAGGAAACATTAAAACTCTCTTAGACCAGGAACCTGCGGAAGAAGCTCTCGTTGCTCTTTATATTTCCAGTGATTCCACTGATATATTGAATGGTGTAGCATCTTATTTCAGTATTACAGATACGCTGGGAAACTACAAGTTTAGAAACTTACCTGCAGGCACATATAGACTATATGCCACCAACGATAAGAATAACAACAATAGAGCCGATTCAAAATCTGAGAAGTATGGCTTCTATCCAGATACCTTACAACTAACGCAAAATATGGAAGGTCTTAACTTCACCATCCAAAACCTGAACACTACACAATTAAGACGAATGTCTGCCAGACACTTTGGCGAATACTTCGACATTACATTTAACAAGGATATCACTGATTTTCAACCTATTACCTCTGAACAATTATATTTTAGACCTGAGGGGAGAGACAAAATTAGATTCTTCAGAAATGATCGTAACTATTCCGACACTCTAAGCCTAATCTATCAAGCAACAGATTCACTTAATCATACATTACAAGACACAGTAAGTCTGTATTTTACTCAATCAAAAATTGATAAAACTGACTTCACCATAACTACTGAACCCAACATTCCACAAGCACTTCCTGGAGATACGCTCATCTTTAAATTCAGCAAGCCACTCTTATCTTATAATCTAGACAGCATTCAAATCAGCTTAGATAGCATACAAACCATTACACCAGATGAAACACGGTTCAGATTCAACAAGTATAGAACAGAGCTCAATACAGGCTTAGCCATAAGTGAATATGTAAGCAGACAAAAACCTACATTATCGATAATCACAGCTGAAGGAGCCTTTATTGCCGCAGATCAGGATAGTTCAGAACAATTTGAAAAGAAATTCAACTTCACAGAAGCAGAAGAAACAGCAGTTATAGTTGGCAATATCTCTACTACAGCTCCTAACATCATTGTTCAATTGATAAGCGCCTCCAGCAAGAAGGTTATCAAACAAACAACCGAGCGACAGTTTCGATTCTCATACCTTCCTGCCGGCAGATATATGGTACGAGTCATTAATGATACCAATGACAATGGCAAACTAGACATCGGTAATATTCTAACCGGAGAAGTTCCTGAAGATGTTCACTACTACTTCGATACCTACTA
>JABXIP010000148.1 GCA_013373005.1 Cytophagia bacterium
CTGATCTGAGAGATGGTAGTTTTAAGCTGAGCCGGTTTTTGCAATTTGTCTTGGTATTTGTGGTTGACCTCTACCCCGTGTAGTCCAATTCCCAACCTGACCATATTCAGTTGGTGCTCAGGAAATCTTGTAATTCCACCGGAGTTTAGAATATGAAGAACAGGTTTGCAGCCAAGCTCTGATGTAATTGACTGGGCTATTTCCTTAAAGCTTTGAATTTGTTCAAGTGAAAAAGCTTCATGTTCTACTTCATCTGAAGCAGCTAAATGTGAGAAGATGCTTTTTACCTCAATGTTCTCTTTCTCTTTCAGTAGAGAGACCAGTTCTGCAATTTGGTTCTTATCGAAGCCCAAGCGATTCATGCCTGTATTGATCACAATGTGAATAGGAAGTCTTCTGTTGAAAGACTTGAAGGTCTTCTCAAAAAATGCGAGTTGATCTACATTGTAAATCTCTGGTTCCAGGTTGAACCTAATCATTCTAAAGACATCGTCTTCAGAGGGGTTCATCACCATGATCGGGGTTTTAATGCCGTCCTTTCTTAGGGCAACTCCTTCATCAGCATATGCCACTGCCAGGTAATCAATTTGATTGTACTCTAACAGCCTGGCCACCTCTGTACTTCCTGATCCATAAGCCAAAGCCTTGATTACAGCCATTACTTTAGTTTCTGGCTTTAGCAGCGACTTGTAGAAAAGAAGGTTGTGTCTAATTGCATCGAGGTTGATTTCCAGTCTGGTCTTATGTGCTTTTTCGGTCAGTAGCAAAGAAACCCGCTCCAAGGCAAACTGTCGTGCTCCTTTTATGAGAATTAGTTCGTTATGTATTTGGTCCGGCAGATCAGAACTCATAAACTCCTCCGTATTTTGAAAGAAATGAGTTTTTAGGCTGAAGCAATGCTCTGCCGCCATTAGCTGAGGTCCAATACCAATGAGCCTGTCAATACCTTTAGAGATTAAGAGCTCATTGAGGTTCCTAAAATCAGCGATACTCACCTTGGACTGGATAAAATCAGATAGAATCAGCGTTTTCTTCTCGTGAGAGCTTTGCTGCTCCATAAAGCTTAAAGCTTTATTCAGTCCTGCTAAATCATTATTGTAAGTGTCATCTATTATGAAGTTGCCCTGAACACCTCTTTTCAGTTCCAGCCTCATTTGCACTGGCTTTATTTGGTTGAGTCCTTGCTGGATGAATTCAGGTTCTATACCAAGTTTCAAGGCACAAATAATGGCATGCGTGACGTTTTGAATAGAAGCCTCGTCAGTAGGTTCGAATGAAAAGCGGTATGAATTACTTTTCCATTCAAGCTGAATCCATTCATTGACTTTTGCAACCTGGATAGTTCCGGTACCTGACTTTGACCAGCTCAGTTTTTCACCCCGGTAATGTTTTTCAATTAGGTTAGAAACCAGCTTGTCATCACAATCATAGATTAGGCTATCGCAATGAGCAAACAATTTGAGCTTCTCCAATATTTTCTGTTCAAGGCTCTCAAACTGGTCTTCGTGTGCAGAACCAATATTGGTGAAAATGCCAATGTTGGGTTTGAGAATTTTCTCCAGGTTGGCCATTTCTTCTGGATGGGAGATGCCTGCTTCGAAAACCCCAATGTCAAATTGATTATTAATAGGCCAAACAGAAAGAGGTACTCCTAATTGAGAATTATAGCTTTTAGGGTTAGATAGAACTGTTTTCTGAGTTGAAAGTAGCACTGTAAGCCATTCTTTGACAATGGTTTTGCCATTGCTGCCGGTAATGGCTACAACACAACCATCAAATAGCTCTCTTTTATAACCAGCCAATTGCTGAATAGCAATTAGGCTTGAGTCGACTCTTATTTTATTTACATCTTCATTTACCTCTAAATCTTTTTCAACTAGAAAGTTTGTAGACCCCTTTTGAATTAGGTTGGGAATGAAGTCATGACCGTCCTGATTACTCCCTTTTAAGGCAATGAATAGTTCACTTGGCGAGTGCGTGGCCTGACGACTATCAAAGCAAAGTGTTGTAATTTCAGTTTCCACTTTTTGTTGAGCGGAAAGAGAAGCGCCTGTTACCTCGATTATTTTGTTAATGTTCAACGTAGGGAGTTAAAAGAGTTTAGATCCGTTGGGTACCTGAATGTCTGGAGAGCAAAGTACAACTTTCCCTTCGGCATCGGGAAATCCTGTTACCAATACTTCAGAAATCATCTTGCCAATTTGTTTTGGTGGAAAATTAACAACACCAACGATTTGTTTGCCAATGAGATCATCCAACTTATAATGATCTGCGATTTGAGCACTTGTCTTTTTTATTCCTATTGCTGGGCCAAAATCAATTTCCAGAATATAGGCTCTTTTCCTTGCAGAATCGTTGTTTTTGGCCGAAATGACTGTACCTACACGCAGTTCAACTTTCTCAAAATCTTGCCATTCAATTAGCTCCATGACGGTTTATCACAAAAAAGGTTTGACAATTATGACAAATACTTAAACAAAATTATTTGTCTAACGTTAAGCACAATACAAATTTTCATTAAATTGGGCGTTCATTCGAACAATATGATTCGTAAGATCTCAACTTTTTCATTATGTATGGTGGCCTTGCTTCTGGCTGGGCACAGTGCTCTTGCTCAAGAAGAGGGAGGCGGTGAAGGCAAGCCTCATGAAGAAATTATTGTTTTGAAGGATTCTTCTATTATATATGAAAGTGGTGAAGGAGAACAAATACTACAGCCTGTTGCCACTCCATTCAATATTCCGGTTAAAGAGAATCAGAAGAAGAACGGAATAATTCCAACTCAGGAAAATTCCCTAATCAAGCCAACTCAGGAAAATCAAGTTAAACCAAAAGAAACCAAACAAGACTTTTCCTTCAATATCATCTACTACCTCATCTACAAATTCAAGCAGGTAGACAATTAATTTCCTAAACCATTCCTGTAAATACCCAGACTGTTTTTGCAATACCGTTGCAAGAGTGATTACCTTTGCCGAATGAATCGGGTGTGGGTCTTGATATGCTTTTGTTTGGCAATGCTTGTGCAAAATTCTTTTTCACAGGACAACTGTGACTACAGCATCAGAGGGCATGTGGTTTCTTCAGAAGATGGAATATCCATTCCTTTCGCTACTATCATTCTTCAGAATCGTGGAGAAAAGGTGGCCATTACCGATGAAAGAGGTGAGTTCCTTTATGAAAATCTATGCGACACCAAAGTCGTAATCTCAATAAGGTTTGTGGGTTTCGTTACTCTCACTGATACTTTGTTGTTGAAGCAGGGGGTGAATGAACTGAATTTTGAGCTTAGTGAAGATGTTCAAGATCTTTCCGAAGTAACCGTTGAAGAAGAGGGGGTTCAGGAAGTGGCGACAATTAGCAGAGCTGAAATAAGTGCCAAGGCCCTGGAAAAGACTGCAGGGGAGTCTCTGGGTAAGAGTCTTTCTGGCCTGAGTGGTGTGAATATGCTACAAACTGGGCCAACCATTGCTAAGCCGGTTATTCATGGGCTCCATAGTAACAGAATTCTAATTCTTAATAATGGTATAAGGCAAGAAGGTCAGCAATGGGGGCAAGAGCATGCTCCGGAGATTGATCCTTTTGTAGCCAATAACCTACGCTTGATCAAAGGTGCAGCAGCCGTTAAGTATGGTTCTGATGCTATCGGTGGAGTTATTTTGGTGAATCCTGCAGAACTACCGAGAGAGGCTGGTGTATCAGGTAAGGCTAGCTTGGTTGGAGCTGATAATAATAGAATGTATGCCGGTTCGGTTTTGCTTGAAGGTGGTTTGAAAGGTGTAGAGGGTTTCGGATGGCGTTTGCAAGGAACCTATAAAAAGGCAGGTGATGCAAAAGCTCCCGACTATAGACTTACAAATACAGGCACCTATGAAAATAACTATTCCATTGGTTTGGGTTATCACAAGTCCAATCTAGGAGCAGAACTTTTCTTCAGTAGCTTCGATGCCGAGATAGCTATTTTGAGGAGTGCACACATAGGAAATCTCACAGATTTAGAAGCTGCCATAGGTAGAGACAGGCCATTGATTGTTGACGATTTTAGCTATGACATCAATAATCCATATCAGGCCGTAAATCACAAGCTATTAAAAGCCAATGGCCATATACAAGTACCAAATTTGGGTCAATTCTCTGCTCAGTACGGTCTGCAGATTAATACTCGTAAGGAGTTTGATATCAGAAGATCGGGTAGATCAACTATTCCGGCCTTGTCTTTAGACCTCTATACACATACAGTAGACCTGGATTTAGATATGGATCACATAGGGAATTGGAAGTGGGATGTCGGAGCCAGCTTTATGTATCAAAACAATGAAAATAACCCAGAAACTGGTATTCGTCCATTAATACCTGATTTTGAAAACTGGGTGGCGGGTGCTCACGTAATTGGCCGATTTATCCAAACCAATTACGAGTTGGAGGCGGGAGCCAGATACGATTATAGACATTATTTAGTCAAGCGCTTCGATGAGAACAACAACCTTCTAAAGCCTGAATTCAATTTCAATAACCTTACAGGATCAATAGGAGCATTGTTCTTTTTGAATAATGATTTTCAGATAAGAACTAATATAGGTACAGCCTGGAGAGCACCTCATGTGAATGAATTGTATAGTGAAGGATTGCACCATGGAGCGGCAGCTATAGAGGAAGGTAACGACCAATTGCAGAGTGAGAAGTCTGTGAAATGGATTAGCAGCTTGGAGAAGAATGTTGAGAAGTATAGTCTGAATATTTCGGCTTATATAAACTACATTACCGACTATATCTATTTAAGGCCAGAGGATGTTACACTAACCATTAGAGGCGCTTTCCCCGTATTCAGATACCGACAAACTGATGCTATGTTAACAGGTCTGGACTTTGATCTGAAGTATCAAATAAGCAATAGGTTAGAAAGTACTAGCAAGGTTTCATTTATTTATGCGAAGGATCAGAAATTGGATACTCCGTTAATTAATATTCCGGCAAATTCTATTTCAAGCGGCCTGGAGTATGGCTTAAACATAAAGGGCTTCAGTAATTCATACATTGGTTTTGAGGCTAGTTATACTGATATGCAGAGAAATGCCCCTCGAGTGGTTTCAATAAGTGAGATAAGAGATGCTAATTCACAGGACTCAGATCTCTTTGAAAATGATCAATCAGTTTTTGACCTCCTTGAAGTACCTGATGCCTACTTTTTAATGCACCTGGATGCAGGTTTTGAAAAGGAACTAAAGAGTAACATACTAAAGGTAAATCTCTCCATGAATAATGTATTCAACACGGAATACAGAGATTATTTGAATCGGTTTAGATACTATTCTGCTGAGATGGGTAGAAACATTACCCTACGATTGAGTCTGGAGTTCTAATTACTTCAACAGTGACTCAATGTCCTTTAGAGAGAGATTGCCTTCGTAATAAGCTCTTCCAAAAATCACTCCTTTGATACCTATATCAGCAAGTTTTTTGATGTCATCTACTGAGCGTACACCACCACTGGCCAGGAAATGAATATGAGGAAATAAGGAGACCATCTTCTTATAAAGCTCGAAGTTTGGCCCTTCGAGAATACCATCTTTTTCAACATCTGAACACTTCACATATTTTATTCCTCGCATGTAGAAATAGTCAATATGTTCTTCCAGATCGTAGTTGGTAGCATCTTGCCATCCTCTAATGGTTATTTTACCATCTTTGGCATCAGCACCTAGGGTAATTTTCTCACGGCCATATGACATTAGCCACGAGGAGAAAAGCTCTCTTTTATTGATAGCAATGGAAGATGCAGTAATGGAAGTCGCACCATGTTCATATGCCTTATTGATGTCTCCATCCGTTCTTATCCCACCACTAAAATCAATTTTCAGATTAGTATAACCAGCGATGCTTTGTAAAATGTGATAATTAACCGGAGCTCCCTTACGCACACCATCTAAATCCACAATATGGATTTTTTGGATGCCGTAGTCTTCGAACTGCTTGGCTATATCAATTGGGCTATCTTGATATACTGTTTCCCTTTCAAAATCACCCTGCTTAAGACGGGTTAATTTTCCGTTGATGATAGAAATGGACGGTATTATTTGAATCATGGTCTGATTGGCACGTTAAGGCAACTAAAACTAGCGAATTTTTGATCAGAAAAATCCAGTGCTGCTTTAATAATTTATTAAGAGCGCGATGAATAAATTAGTAAAATCCGAGCCTTTTTCAAAGCTGAATTTAGAATCAGCCTGTAATCTGTGCGTCTGTTATGAGCTTAAAGCCCGAGCCATGCAAGGTCATAATCTGAACTGTTGGATCAGGTTTTAAATGTTTTCTGAGCTTGGCTATGTAAACATCCATACTGCGAGCATTGAAGTAAGAATCGTCTCTCCAGATAATTTTCAAGGCAGTAGACCTATCTAATGGCTGATTGACATGCAAGCAAAGAAGCCTAAGCAGTTCAGATTCTTTGGATGTGAGTTTAGTTTGATCCTGAGCATGAATAAGCATCTGCTTATCGTAATCGAAATGAAAAGAACCAAAATCAAATTCTTTCTGATCTGAGATTTGAGGGTTCTTCTCAGCCGTTCTTCTGAGTATGGCCTGAATTCTTAGCAGAAGTTCTTCCATACTAAAGGGCTTGGTGATATAATCATCTCCACCAATTTTAAAGCCTTCAATGGTATCTTCTTTCATAGATTTAGCCGTGAGAAAAATGATAGGAGTAACAGAATCATTTCTCCTGATTTCCTTAGCCATTGAAAAGCCATCCTTTTTAGGAAGCATTACATCGAAGAGGCACAAGTCAAATTGCTCTCTTTTAAAGGCAGAAAGGCCTTCTTCACCATCCCTGCAAAGAGTGGTTTCATATCCTTTGAGAACAAGGTATTCATTGAGAATCTGACCCAAGTTCGGGTCGTCTTCCACAAGCAGTAATTTAAAACTAGCCATGAGTAAAAGGTAAAAAAACTTTAAATGTGCTTCCCTTGCCCAGCTCACTCTTTACGGAAACTGAACCCTGATGCATTTCTACTATATTCTTAACATAGGAAAGCCCGAGGCCGAAACCTTTAATATCGTGGACATTTCCTGTAGATACACGATAGAATTTATCGAATATTTTTTGTGTTGCCTCTTTAGACATACCAATTCCTTTGTCGGAAATCTTAATAATTACACCGGTAGAAATACTTTCAGTTCTAATATGTATCTCTGGTACATCTGGTGAGTATTTATTGGCATTATCAAGCAGGTTGTAAATAATATTGGTAAGGTGAACTTTATCTGCTTCAATTTCTGAGTTAGAGGCTAATAATTGACTGGAAATAGAGCCTCCCCTTTTTTCTACCATGATGGTAATATTGATCAGAGCCTTTTGAATGACATCATGAACATCGGCCTTTTCAAATTTCAGTCTGAAATCCTTTTTGTCTAGACTGGCTATCTGCAACACTTTCTCCACCTGCATGCCAAGCCGTTTATTCTCATCTCTAATTACTTGTACATACCTGTCAATTATGGCTTTGTTGCTCTTTATGTCATCATCTTGAAGAGCTTCTGTTGCTAAAGAAACGGTGGCAATAGGAGTCTTAAACTCGTGAGTCATGTTATTGATGAAGTCGTTCTTAATTTCGGAGATTTTCTTCTGTCTCAGAATGACCATGATGGCGTAGGCAAAACAGCCAATCACAATAAGCATCAATAAGCCCGAAGCAGATAGAGGAAGGAATGCCTGCTTCATCAAATAGTTTTTCTCATTGGGGAAGTCTATGGAAAGAAAGTATTCTTTCTCCATAAGATCCATTGGGAAGAGGTTCGCTTTTAAAGAAGATCTTTTAATGCTTTCTCCATCTTCTTTGTTGTTGGCATTAAGTATTTTTAAATCATTGGTTGAACCATCAATCACTCCATAATTATACTCCAGCTCAATTCCTTTCCCTTCCAATTCTTTTCTTAGGAGGGTGTCAAGGTCTGCCGGGTTTATTCTTTCAAAGAGGTTGTTACTTCCCATTAAATGGTCAAGCCAGGTTTGTTTCAGCAGGTCCAGGCGTCTGTTCATCTGCTGTTCAATGGCTACATCTTGTCTCGGTTGAGGTCCAAATTGAGAAGCCTGATTAACGAAAGCTCTAAAGTCAAAATTCACAAACATTTCTCCAGTTTGCTCATTCACCTGAATTTGAACCATAGTATTGAAGATGTCTTCAATATTTCTCAAGTCCTGGGCAGGCATGCGCGGATCAAACTCTCTTGGATTGGCTATTCTATTAATAGAGTCGCGAAGCATTTCCATATTCCTCTGTGGGAAAGGAATACCTCTATTCATATTCTCAACGAAAAAATCCTGGTCGTTTTTAATGGCAAGTTTATAGGCCACTTCATTGAGCGCATCATTCACCGCTTTGTTGAACCGTTCTTTATTAACGGCATTTACCTCATTGATCCAGTAGAACTGAAAACCAATGAGTCCGAGTAGTGCTACGCTTAGCAATCCTATCAACCAACGAATCTTATTCTGCGTCACGATCTAAAATTACGGCTAATTAATTGGTGTCGTCATTAGCTTAACAATTATTAACATCGTTTAACCGCCTTTTAACAACGATTTGCATGTGTTCAGAGTACTTTTGAATGAATAAGGAGGTAAAAAATGAAAAGGTCAGTTTTCAACAAATTTCTAAACATCGGAGGCTTGATGGTCTTGCTTCTGATAGTTAATGTAAGTGCGCCTCTACTGGCGCAGGATGAAAATATTAGAGAAAGTCAGTCAGTATCTATTTCCCACACCGAAGATGGTAAAGTGAAGCTGAAGGTTATTCAGAAGAAGGGAAATGATGAGACAACCTTTGAAAAGACATATGACTCTTATGAGGACATGCAGAATGATCCGGATTTAGAGAAATATGGTGTTGGAAAGAATGCGTTAAGTTTTGGTTTTGGAGGAAGCAAGCCTCAATTCTTCTTACATAATGGACCTGGTCAAGGTTTTTGGGATGATGAGGATTTCAACATATCTCCTTTCATGGACATGCAAGAGCGCATGAAAGAAATGATGAAAGGCTTTAGTGGAAACTTTGCTTTCGGATTTGACGATGGTCAGATGATGGACTTGGATTCATTGGTTCACAAATTCGATTTCAGAACAGACAATGGCAGGTTCTTCCTCAATGGTGAAGAGATAATGGATATAGACTCCCTGAGAGATGCTATGAAAGATCAGTTCCAGAATTTCCAATTCGATTTTGATATGGATGGCTGGGATCCGAGCAATTTTGGCGCCTGGACATATCATAATGATGAGGATTCGGACGATGTAAGAGTGATTACTCGTGCCAAGGTGATGATTCGCTCTGCCAGAGAGGAAGATAAAAAGGCCGTTGGAACTGAGAATATGGAAAGCCTGGAGCTGAAAGATATCAGCTTCTACCCTAATCCAAGCGATGGACGGTTCGATGTAGAATTAGATTCAAAAAGTGATGCCCCGGTTCATGTGATCATTGTCGATTCTGATGGTAACGAAGTTTATAACCGAGTGGGTACCCCTGAGAATGGGCAATATGACTTCAGAGTGGATCTCACAGGTGAGGGCAAAGGCATATTTGTAATGAAGTTAGTTCAAAACGACAAAGCGCTTACTAAGCGATTAGTAATCGAATAGCATTAGTTTTAGTTGAGTTATTTAAAGAGGAAGTCCGTCAAACTTCCTCTTTTTGTTTTATTGGCTATATATTTGGCGCTCAATTATTAGCAGATGGAATTAGTTAACGGTCGTTATTGCATACAGGGTATTGATTTAGAGGGGCTTACCGGGGAATTTGGAACTCCTTTATACGTTTATGATGCTGAAAAAATAAAGTCTCAGTTCAATAGGCTTAAATCGGCTTTCAGTTCGGTAGATATGAAGGTGAAGTTTGCCTGTAAATCGCTGACTAACCTTTCAATCCTTAAGCTGCTAAAAAGTTATGGTTCAGAGTTGGACTGCGTTTCTATACATGAAGTGAATCTAGGACTCAAGGCAGGCTTTACACCGGAGCAGATTCTATACACTCCCAATTGCGTTTCTTTCGATGAGATAAAGGAGGCTGTTAAGATTGGGGTTATGATCAATCTCGATAATATTTCCATCCTGGAGCAGTTCGGAAATGAGTTTCACGGCTCAGTTCCGGTTTGTATCAGGCTGAATCCGCACATTATGGCTGGCGGAAATAAAAAGATTTCTACAGGCCATGCCGATTCTAAATTTGGTATTTCCATTTATCAGATGGCTCATATTCTGAAGGTGGTTTCTACTTATAACCTTAATGTAGTTGGCCTTCATATGCATACCGGTTCGGATATTCTAGATGCTGAAGTTTTCTTAAGAGCAGCGGACATTCTGTTCGATGCAGCCAAGAATTTCCCCGCATTGCAATTCATAGATTTTGGAAGTGGCTTTAAAGTAGCTTACAAAGAGGGAGATATTACCACAGATATTGAGGAAGTAGGCAGTAAGCTTTCGGCTGCGTTCAATGAGTTCTGCGATAACTATGGAAGGAAACTTGAAATGTGGTTCGAACCAGGAAAATTCTTAGTGAGTGAGTCTGGAGTGTTTCTTGTTAAAACCAATGTGGTTAAAACTACTCCGGCTACTGTATTTGCAGGTGTAGATTCAGGCATGAATCATTTGATTCGCCCGATGATGTACGATGCTTATCATGAAATTGTAAACATAACCAACACTTCTGGCACAAAACGTGTTTACACGGTTGTTGGCTATATATGTGAAACGGATACCTTTGGTTTAGACAGAAAGTTGAGCGAAGTGAAAGAAGGTGATATTCTGGTTTTCAAAAATGCAGGAGCCTATGCTTTTAGTATGTCTTCTAACTATAACTCAAGACTCAGGCCAGCTGAAGTTTTGATCTATGAAGGAAAGGCTCACCTCATTAGGAAAAGAGAGCAGTTTGAAGACTTACTTCGTAATCAGATAGAGTTAGAAATCTAACAAAACCGTAAAGCATTTAAGAGTTATTTAAATAATCAAACTTCATTACCTTAGGCGGCTGAAGAAAATTGTAGAGATATGAATAAGAATAAACTTACCGTTTTGGCCCTTTTTAGCGCTGTGCTATTGGCCTCATTTTCTTTTAAATCTGTAGATGACCAAAGCGATGCTTTAAAGAAAAGCATGGAAGCTGGTAAGAGCACTTACAATGCCGTGTGTCTCGCTTGCCACATGAACGAAGGTCAGGGAATTCCTAACGTTTTTCCTCCTTTAGCTAAGTCAGATTACCTGGTAAAAGATGTTGATAGAAATATCAAAAATCTGATTCAGGGTCTACAGGGCGAGATAACTGTTAACGGTAAAAAGTACAATCAGGTAATGCCTGCCACCGGACTGGATGATACAGACATTGCTAACGTATTGAATTACGTAATGAACTCATTCGGCAACAAAGCTGAAAAGATGGTGACTAAAGATCAGGTAGCCAAAGTAAGAGCTAGCTTGAAATAATAGTCCTGACCTAAAAATAAAAGCAGAAAATCGCAGTTTAATTTTTGAGTTCTATCATGAACTTAGCCATGCTAAAAAAGCTTATGAGAAACTTAACTGCAGTTTTCTGCTTTTTCCTTTTTTGCGCCAACGGATGTAAGTCTCCGCAGAGTGACATCAATCCTCAAGACGATGATCAGGAGGTTTCTTCCTTATTTAGCGGACCCATTGCGAGCGGTGAGCTCGATATACCTCAGTTGGATGAGGCTTCCGGTTTAGCCAATAGCCGTTCTAACCCTACATACCTCTGGTCTCATAATGATAGTGGCGGTGACCCGATTCTTTATTTAATGACCTTACAAGGTGCCGACTCAGGAAGATATCACCTGAGTGGTGCACAAAATGCTGATTGGGAAGATTTGGCCATTGGTCCTGGTCCCACAGAAAATGTAAATTATCTCTATGCGGCAGATATTGGTGATAACAGAGCGGTTAGAGAGAGTTTGACGATTTATCGAGTGCCTGAGCCTGATGTTTCTGTGAGGTTCAGACAAGTTGGAGGTAATCAGGTTCAGATTGATTTGCCTGCAGACTCCACTCTCACTCAGGTGGAGGCCATTAATTTTGTATATGAAGATGGAGCCAGAGATGCTGAGGCATTGTTCGTGGATCCGGCTACCAAAGATATTTACATCATCACTAAGCGAGAGCCAAGTGTTATTCTCTATAAGCTGCCTTTCCCTCAAAGTACCACAGATCAGAATACGGCAGTAAGGGTGATGGTGCTTCCTTATACCTTTGTTGTGGCAGCTGATATTTCACCTTCTGGCAATGAGATTCTTATTAAGAATTACGCCAATGTATATCATTGGCAGAAAACTGGTAGTGAAAGTATTCAAGAACTTTTAGCCAATGAGCCCAATCGACTGAATTACAGCCAAGAGCCACAAGGCGAGGCAATAGCCTGGGCAGTCGATGAAACAAGATATTTTACCATCAGCGAGTCTGATGGTAATGATCCAGTAGTTATCTACAATTATTCCAGAAATTGATTAACTGGCGCTGATGGTATTCAGTGTAGCAGTAAAGGCGTTGTAGTAAGATCTTCCTATTGGAATCTTTTTCTGCCCTAAATAAACAAAGTTGGTGTCGATAGCGGTCACAGAGTCAACCAGTACAACAAATGATTTGTGAACTCTAAGGAATCTATCCTTTGGTAAACGGTCTGTAATTTCCTTCAATGACTTTCTTATCGTAAAGTCTCTACCATCTTTGGCATGAATGGTAATGTGGTTACCATCAGCTTCAATCCACTCCAGGTCACTGTATTTAACTTTTTCCAACATACTCTTCTTCTTAATAAAGATGGAGTCGTTGTTATAAGTAGTTGGATTGTTTTCAGGTAGTCGTTCACCAGCAATTGCGGCAAGCCTGTTTTTATTGAAAAGAGCTACCTCAATTGCGGCATATACATCATCCTTAGTAAATGGCTTAACAATGAAACCCAAAGGCTGAGTTTGTTTTGCTCTACTAACAGTTTCTTTATCAGAATATGAGGTAATATAAACGAATGGTACCTTGTATTGCTCTTTTATTATTGATCCTAGTTCAATCCCATCTTGGTCACCCTTAATCTTTACATCTAGGAGAACAAGATCTGGTCGAGAAGCTTTAATGGCCTTGATAGCCTGATTTGCTGAATTGGCAATTTCAGTATTTTCGTATCCAAATATGCCAAGCATCTCCTGGAGATTCTCAGCAATAAATGGTTCGTCTTCTACGATCAATATTTTTGGGCTGTTCTGATAGTCGTTTTCCATGGCTTTATGCTTGGTTGCTTAGGTGAATATCTTAAAAAATGAGGTTAATTGGCCGAAAACTACTAAAATAGTATCTTAAAAATATCCAAAAAACACGCTTCTTGCGCTCCCCGGTGATGGAAAACATTTTAAAAGATGCTACAGACGATTTAATTGATGTCAAAAAGAGATCAGTAGAGCTGAAGTCTGTCATCGATAATATTACAGAACTCATTTGGTCGATAGATTTAACTAGCGAACCGTACGAGATAATTTACCATAACAATCCCATGGAACGTTTTGGTAACCCTGAGCAGCTAGACCCTCTGCCGAAGACCATGGAGGAGTGGCAGCAGAGAGTACATCCCGATGATCGCGAAAGGGTACTTGAAGAGGTAGTAAACGCCCTAAGTAGTGGAAGGGCCAGCTATGCCTACAAATCACTTCGGAAGAAGGACACCTATAGATATTATAGAGATAAGATCAGTGTGCTCTATGAAGAAGATAAGCCGATTAGGCTTGATGGCATCACGGTCGACATTGATAACATTCGTAGATCCAGACTTAATCTGGAGTTGAGTCAGCAGCGACTTAAATCTATTGTTGATGCTTTGCCGGATCCTGTATTCATTTCAACCAAAGATGATGGAAAGGTGATCTTCGCCAATGAGGTGCTCTTTAAAGTTTATGAGATGTCTCCTTCAGATTTCCTTGGGAAAAAGGTGATTCATTTCTATCAAAACTTTGAGGGAAGAAAAACATATGTCGATAAGCTTCAAGGTGAGGGGCACATTCAGAGTCATGAGCTGGTGTTGAAGAATAAGAAGGGCGAATCTTTCTGGGTAAGTGCATCTACTATGCCTCTGGAGTTCCAAAATCAAGAGTGCTTCATCACAATTCTGCAAGATGTTACCGATAGAAAGAACCTGGAAAGACAGCTGCAAGAAAGTAATGAGCGTTATCAGTTAGCAGTAGAAGGAACCAATGATGCTATTTGGGAATATGATTTTCAGACAAAGAAATCTTATGTCTCTCCTCAGTTCTGGGAAGGAATGGAGATACCGGCTGAAGAGGATCCACTCGATGACCTTCTGATATCGAAATATTTACACGATAAAGATCGTAAGGAGTTTATTGTTACACTCAATCAGCACATTGAAGAAAGAAAGGATAAGCTAACTCTTGAGTTCAGGCTGGCGGCTGCTAATGATAGAGTAATCTGGGCTCTTTTTAAAGCTGGTATTATATACGGAGACGAAGGGAAACCTGTGCGTGCGGTGGGTTCCCTGTCTAACATCACCTCACTGAAAGAAGCCGAAACTAAACTGAAGGAGAGTGAGGCTAAATACAAGTTGATTTCAGAGAATTCCAGCGACTGCATATGTCTTCAAGAGTTGAACGGGCGATTTGTTTTTGTATCGCCTTCGTCTAAAGATGTATTGGGTTACACCCCACAAGAGCTGCAACATTTAAGGCTTAGAGAAATTATTACTGAGGAATACTTGCACAAAGTCTCGGATACTATGCTCAGCGTAATGCAGGGTAAATTGAAGACAGTAAGTATTACTTTTCAGGCAAAGAATAAAGAAGGTGGCTTAGAGTGGCTGGAAACCGTTGGTGGGGCTATTCTTGATGA